>CBIHQZ010000157.1:0-9725 GCA_966212315.1 uncultured Myxococcales bacterium | reverse complement strand
GGACGATGGGACTTCTATCCGAGCGTCGATGCACCGAGCGCTGTGAACGGCGTGTTGACCGCGCGCGTCACGTCGAACGGGCAAGTCGTCGCGCAAGGTGAAGTGCAACTGCTCGCACAAGGCGACGGTCAGGAGATCAATCTCCAGGTCGATGCACGGAACGGAGACAGCGCGCCGCACGTGCTCGATCTGGGATTCCTCGTCGATGTCACCGGCAGCATGGGCGACGAGCTGCGCTACGTGCACAACGAGATCGCGCACATCGTGCAGCGCATCCAGGCATCGACGCCCGGGATTCAAGTGCGCGTCGGGGCCACGTTCTATCGCGACCGCGTCGATCCGCAGCCGCTGCAGATGATTCCGTTCACCGCCAACGTCGGCGGCTTCGCGTCGGTGATGGGATCGATCACGGCAAGCGGCGGCGGCGACTATCCCGAAGACATGAACGCAGGGCTCGAAGCCGCGCTGCATCGGATGCAGTGGTCGCAAGGGAACGCCGACCGAGTCCTCGTCGTGATCGCCGACGCGCCGCCGCAGATGTATCCCGACGAACAGTTCGAGTATCGCGCGTCGATGCGCGACGCGTCGCAGCGGGGAATTCGCATCTTGCCGGTGGCCGCGAGTGGCGCGGATCGGCGCGTCGAATATCTGTTCCGCGCGATGGGTGCCTACACATCGACGCCGTACACGTATCTCACCGACGAGTCGGGCGTCGGCGCGCCGCACATGGAAGCAGACACCGATCGCGTCGCGGTCGAACGCTTCAACGACCTGCTCGTCCGTCTCGTGATCTCGGACCTGCGCGGTCAAGGCATGCACGAGCCGGGGCCGCTCGCGCCGGCCGGCGGCTGAGTGTGCGCGTCGGCAACGACTCGCACCGCTGACGCTGGCCTGCCCCTCGCACCGTTCGTCTCCGCAGCGCGTGGTCGCGGCAGAAGGAGACACGGCGTCATGAGGAAATACCTACCGTTTGCGATCGCAGCGCTGTTTGCAGCGGCACCTGCTGCGGCACAAGTTCCAGGCGCAGCCGGAGGTACCTCGGCGGCCTTCGGTGGCGGAACGATGGGGCCATACTCGGGCTCGGTTCCGGGCGGCGGCAGCGCGGCCGTCGGCGCCGGGACGATCGGCCCGAGCGTCGGCGGCTACGGCAACTACGCGACGGGCGGAGCGCAAGTGCAGGTCCCGACGACCGGCCAGACGTTCACGGGGCAGACCCTCACGAACACCACGCCGACATACGGCCCGGGACTCAATGCGGGTTCGATCAATTCATTCAATGCCAATTCATCGGGGATGATGGCCTCGCCATTCGCGAATCAATCGGCATTCCAGCCGCAGCAGTTCTACGCGCCGCCCGTGAGCTACACGGTCCCGTCGCTGGCACCGTCGACGACGTTCGCACCGTCGCCAACGTTCGCACCTGCGACGTCGCCTACGCAGACCGTCGATTCGTTCACCACCACGCCGAGCACCGGCTTCGCCCTTCCGGTGCCAGGAACCAACTCGGCAGGCACGATCCGCAACTCGACAGGCTTCTGATCTCGTCTTTCGAATCCACCTGATTTCATCCATCTATCAAAAAGACGGCCGCCTCGTGCGCAGAAGTTCTTTTGCGCCCGTTCGTCGCGCGATAGGGTCTGGCCCCCATGCGCGACGCAACAAGTCACTCTCACGCCGCGATCCTCGCTCCCGTCTTCGCCCTCCTCGCCAGCCTTCCGGCTGCTGCCCACGCGCAGCAAGCTGCGAACGCGGCGACGCAGGGGAGCGCTTCCTCGAACCCCACGCACACGATTGCGAACGTCGACGCGCCCATCTCGGTCGCGTGGCCCGCACGCCGCGCGTGGACCGACGGTGCCGAAAGCGAGTACGGACAGTTCGTTGCGACCATCGGTCACGCCGTCGCCGCCGGGCGCTGTCATACGCTCGCCGGGTGCCTGAACAATCCGCGCATCAATCCGCTCTTCGAAGCGGGCGCGCGGCCGCTGCACTTCCGCGCCGACTGCGCGGACACGCCCTACACGCTCCGCGCGTACTTCTCGTACCGCAAGGGCCTGCCCTTCGCGTACATGCGCGCGATGCGCGGCCACGGTCACGACCGTCGCTACTTCACCGACGCGCGTCCCGACGGCGTCCGCCTCTGGACCCAGTTCCGCTCGCCGCGTGAACTGATCCAGTCGATCGGCAGCGACGTGCACTCGGGCTACTTCCGTCTCGCCCCCGAGGTCGACGACGGCGACTTCTACCAGACGTCGGTCGATCGCAACGGCATCCGCCCCGGCACGATGTACTACAACCCCAACGGGCACGTGCTCGTGGTGTACGAGATCCAGGCCGACGGCGACATCCTTCTGTTCGACGGACACCCCGACAACAGCCTGTCGCATCCGCACTTCACCGAACGACTTCCACTCGGTAGCGCGCGACTCGGTGGCGGCTTCAAGAACTTCCGCCCGTTCGTGTTCGCGAACGGATCGATCGTGCGCACTCCGAACGCGCAGATTCCGGCGTTCGGCGGGGGCGCGCAGTTCGATCACGCTCGGTATGCAGTCGCGGGACAGAGCACGACATTCCATTCATGGGTGCGTGCACGCGTCGCGACGGATCAAGCGCTCTACGCGCTGCGAAGTGCAACGCCGCGTGCGCGGTGCGCAGCGCATTGCGCTCCCGATGCAGCGTTGCGTCGTGCGTTGCGGGTGGACACCACGCCGCCCGCGCATCTCGATACGCGTCGCCGCGTTGCCGTTCGTTGATGCGTCGATATCGACTGCGCTGACCACTTCCTGACGCACCGCGCGCGTGCAGCGCGCAAATCGCAGTTGACGTACGTCGTTCGCCCGCGCGGTGGCACAGCCGCGCTGGTGAACTGATTGCATTGAACAAGAGCGCATCGTCGCACATCGCGATGCGGAGGCCGCTCATGCCGACCCGTCGGCTGCCACTCTTGTTCATCACCATCGTCGTTCTTCTCGCGTGGGGACGTCACTCACGCGAACAGACGCGCCACGAAGTGAACCCGCAGCGCATCTCGCTGCGAACGCCGCGACTCGCCGCGCCACGCGCCGAAGCCCGCGCGCACGTCGCGCCGAGCGTCGCCGTGACACCGCCGCCGCTCGCTGCGCCTATCGCGACGACGCCGGCTGCGACGGTTGCGTCGGCACCGCGCGTCACGACGACGCGTGATGGTCGCGCGATCACGCCGATCGATCAGCCGATGGCGCAGTCGTGGCCCGCGGTGAACCAATGGAGCGACTCGCTCGAGCGCGAGTACGAGCAATTCGTCGCGGGCCTCGGACGTGCGATCGCCGAACACCGATGCCGACAACTCGACGACTGCCTGCGCAATCCTGGCGCGAACACGCTCTACGACGCCGCAACCGATTCGCACTTCGATCTGCACGTCGACTGCGCGGACCTACCGTACGTGCTGCGCGCGTACTTCGCGTTCAAGCGCCGCCTGCCGTTCGGATTCGTGTCCGAGATTCGCGGCGATGCGGGGCGCGATCCGCGATACACGCTCAACATTCATCCGGCCGGCTTTCGCACGTGGCAGCAGTTCCCGACGCCGCGCGCGTTGCTCCGGGACATCGGCAGCATGGTGCACTCGGGGATGTACCGCACCGCGCCGCAGATCGAAGAGAGCGACTTCTACCAGGTGGGCGTGAGCCGTCGCGCGATTCACCCCGGCACGATCTTCTACGATCCGAACGGGCACGTGCTCGTCGTGACGGAAGTTCGTACCGACGGGCAGATCTACCTGATGGACGGCCATCCCGACGGCACGCTCACGTACAAGCGCTTCGGCGAAGCGTTCGTCACGGGCACCGCGCGACTCGGCGGCGGCTTCAAGAACTTCCGTCCGCAGCGCTGGCACAACGGTCACATCGAGCGCGTACGCAACGCCGAGATCGCCGCGTTCGACGGCGCCGCGCAATTCGATCGCACGGGATATCTCGTGGAAGGCAATGCCATCGGTTACCACGCGTGGATCCGCGCCTCGTTGCGCGAAGCGAACGCCGTGATCGATCCGGTCGAGGACTTCCGTGAAGGCGTGCGCGCCCTCTGCCGCGACGTGTCGGATCGCGTCGATGCCGTGAACGCAGCGGTCGCCGCCAACATCCACACGACCGATCACCCCTCGTCGTTGCCGGAGAATATCTACGGCACCGACGGCGACTGGGAGACGTACTCGACGCCGTCGCGAGACGCGCGCCTCAAGGCATCGTTTCGCGAGTTGTTCGAGTCGGTTCAATCGCGCACCGACCGTGTTGCGCTCGCACCCACGCTCGAGCGAGCGTGGCACGAGGAAGTCGCGCGCCCCGAGTGCCAGTACCAGTACACGCGCAGCAACGGCACGGTCGCGCACATCGATCTCGATACGGTGCTCGACCGCATCTACAAGATCAGCTTCGACCCGTACCAATGCGTCGAACTCCGCTGGGGCGCCACGCCGGGGTCGAACGAATTCGCCGGTTGCGCCGACGACGTCACGAGGATGCGCTGGTACTTCGACGAGCAACGCCTCCGCAATCGGATCGATCGCGAGTACGGCGTCCCCACGCCGCTCACCTCGGGCCCGACGGGCGGGAGCGACATCGACGTGCGGCGCTTGCTGCGACACCTGATTGCGGGGCAGACCACGTAGGCTCCCGACGGATCGATCCCTCGCGATGACCACGCTCCCGGGCTACGCTTCGCGCCACGCATGCGCAGCCGCTCCGCCTCGTTGATCCTCTTCGCACTCGCCGCGTCGTCTTGCGGAAAGAACCGTTCGACCGAAACGCCCACGATGATCCCCGCGGCGAGCCAGGCCGACCCGACCGGATCGCTCGTGCCGATCGGTTCGTGCGCGCGCCTCGCGCTCTGCTGCCGTTCGATCTACGCCAGTAGTTCGACCAATTCGTCATCCGCGCAGACCACCTGCAGCTCGCTCGCGACGCTGGCCAACGGCGGTTCGGGATCGGAAGCGAGCTGCGCCACCGCGCTCGCGCAAGTGACGTCGATCGCATCGCTCACGGGCACCCTGCCGCCAGAATGCCGCGGCCCCGAAGCGGCGACGATGGGCTCGCTCGGCGCGCTGACGGTGCCGCGCTACTCGGTCGGGCGCGGCACGACGTTCTCGGTGCCGTCGACCATCAATGGCACGCTCACGACGGGCGATCAGGTCGACACCGACGGTGCGCTCTACGACGAGTACCGCGTGTTCTTGAGCAGCGGCGCGGCCATCACGCTTGTCGCGCGCGGCGGCGCGAATCGGACGACGCCCGGGTCGACCCTCGACATGTATCTCGTGCTTCGACAGAACGGCGTCGAGGTCACGCACGACGACGACTCGGCCGGGAGTCTGAACAGCCGCATCGTGTTCACGCCCGTGACGAGCGGCTGGTATCAGGTTCGCGTGCGAACGTTCGGGAGCGGCGTGAAGGAAGGCGACTACACGCTGCAGGCGTATTCGGGCGCGCTGCCGACGGCGACGTAGCCGCGCGCTCGGTCGTCGTCACGAGGGCTTTCGCACCGACTCGATCGCCGTTCGCAGAGTGGAAGCCGATCGATGCAGTGCGGCCCGCTCGGCGTCGTCCATCGCCGGGGTCACGATGGTCACCGCGCCCTCTTCGCCCACGATGGTCGGGAGCGACAACGCGACGTCTTCGATCCCTTCGATCGACGCGTGCACGCGCGTCACCGTCAACACTCGACGATCGCCGCGGAGCAGCCACTTCAACAGCGCCGCAGTCGCGAGACCGATGGCGTGATTCGTCGCGCCCTTTCGCCGGATGATCTCGTACGCGGCTGCGCGCACCTCGGTCGCGGTATCGATTTCGTCGCCGCCCGTCCATCCCGCCCATTCGCGCAACGGCCTTCCGCCGCATTCCGCGCCCGACCAGATCACGACTTCCGAGTCGCCATGTTCGCCGATCACCTGGGCATGGATCGACCGCGGTTCGACGCGCAGCCGTCGGCCGAGCATCTGCCGCAGGCGCGCGGTGTCGAGCATCGTGCCCGTACCGATCACTCGCGCGGGAGGAAGTCCCGACGACTCGGTCATCACGTACGTGAGGACGTCCACCGGATTGCTGACCATCACGACCATGCCGCGAAACGATCGCAATCGCGCACCGATCGCGCGAACGATCGACGCGTTGTCGTTCAGCAGCGCGAGACGGGATTCACCTGGCGTTCCTCCGCGTCCCGCGCACACCACGATCACATCGCAACGCGACGCCATCTCGTCGATCGATGCCTTTCCGACCGCGGCGGGCTCGTAGAACGCAGCACCGTGCGCGAGGTCCATTGCTTCGCCTTCGGCGACTTCGTCGCGTTGATCGTGCAGCCACAGTTCGCGCGCGACGCCCGTGTGCAGCAGCGAGATCGCCACGCTCGAGCCGACCCAGCCGGTGCCGATGATGCCGACGCTTCCACGCATGTTTCCCCCGGCGCGGAGAGTACGCGACGTGGGCGTAGAACTCCGCGTGTGCCGCGATGCCAATGCCGTCGATCACGATTGGTCACCGCCCAGGCGCTTCGGCGACAGAAAGATTGTCGGGCGTTGAAATCGCGGCCCGCAAACGGGCAGTACCGCGCGTTGTTCGGCGAACGCGTCAGCCCACTGCACGCACCAGGTCGATCGCACGATGCTCGGCCCAGAACCGCGTGCGATCGCCCGGCGCCGCGCGCGCTGCGAGGAACGCGACGTGTCCGCCATGATCGGTCAGCACCACCCGCACGTTCTTTCGCGCGCGCTTCGCGTACTGCACGAGCGGCGCGCTCGGCACCACCGGGTCGTCGTGCGCATGAACGATCAAGGTCGGGACGCTGATCGCATCGAGCACGGGGAGTGAACTCGCGCGCGCGTAGTAGTCGTCGACGTCGCGGTATCCGAAGAACGGGGCCACGACTGCGGCGTCGTATCCGCGAATCGTGGTCACACCGCGCAGGACGCCGGGCTCGAAGCGCGGTCCCATCAGTGCACGTGCGGCGGCGTAACGCGCGCGCAGCGTGCGAAGGAAATACAAGATGTACAGACGCGCGAGCGGCTCTTCGGCGAATCGCGCGCTGGCCGCCAGATCCACGGGCGGCGAGATGGCGGTGACCGAAGCGAGTTCGCGCGGCGCATCGCTCCCCCATTCGCCCGCGGTGCGCAGCGCGAGTTGCCCACCGAGCGAGAAGCCGACGACGTGCACGCGTGAATAGCGCGTCGCGAGCCACGCGATCGCGGCGCGAACGTCGGCGGTCAGCCCCGCGTGCCACAGCCCCGCGGGCCCAGGTGCGCTGCTCTCGCCGGTGCCGCGCAGATCGAGCCGCAGCGCATCGATCCCGTGACGAACCGCTTCGTGTGCCGTGCGCATCACGAACGGCTCGGACGCGGTCCCTGCGATGCCGTGGAGCACGAGCACGCACGCGCGAGCCCCGGGTCCGGCGACGTGCAATCGCCCGCGCAGTGCGCCCCCCTCGATCGAAATCGACACGAGTGTCCCGCGCGGTCCGGGATCGACGGCGAAGTAGGGGACCATCACCGTCTGCAGGTGTCCGTTGGCGAGCCACGCGGGCGGGACGTACGGCGGGATGTCGAGCATGGGGGACGGTATTAGCTTTCTGACATTTGTCCTGGAAGTGCGTGAAATGACACGAGCGGGCAGTGCGAAATGACAGAAAGCTAATACCGTCCCCCCCGTGGCAGCAGCACTTCCCATCGGACGCGCGTGGTGGATCACCATCGCGGCGACGCTCACGATGTCGGTCAGCTACATCGATCGTCAGGCACTTGCGGCGCTGGCTCCGACGGTCACCGAGAAACTGCACATCTCGGACGTGGCCTACGGATGGCTCCAGTCGGCATTCTCGATCGCGTACCTCGTGGGCTCGCCACTCGCGGGCATGTGGATCGATCGCGCCGGTGCGCGCCGCGGGCTGGTGGTGTCGATGTGCATCTGGACCGTCATTGCCGCGCTCCACGCGGGTGTTCCGGGCTTCGCGACGTTGTTCGCGCTTCGCATCGCACTCGGACTTGCTGAATCACCAGGCTTCCCCGGCGCCGCGCAGAGCGTGCAGCGCGTACTTCCGCCCGCGCATCGGTCCGCGGGTTTCGGGGTGCTCTTCACCGGCAGCTCGCTCGGCGCCGCCATCGCAGCTCCGCTCGCGGTCGCGTTGCAGAATCGGTACGGCTGGCGCGCGGCGTTCGTGCTCACCGCGGTTGCGGGCATCGCATGGATCCCGCTGTGGCTCGGCGTGACGCGCGCCAGATCGGCACGGCTCGCGCTCGATCGTCGCGAGGCGCGACCGGATGCGTCGACTCGCACGCCCATCGCACCCTTGCTTCGCGAACCCGCGGTGCAACGCGCACTCGCGCTGGTGTTCTTGTCGGCGCCGTTCATCGCATTCGCATTGCTCTGGGGTGCGAAGTATCTGCGCGCGGCGTTCCACATGCCGCAGGCGAACGTGGGGCACTACTTGTGGCTCCCGCCGCTGTGCTTCGACGTCGGCAGCGTGGTGTTCGGAGCCATCGCCACTCGCCGCGATCGCATCGATCACGCCGCGGGCCGCTCGCGAACGCAGCACGGCGCATTGATCGCGACGGCAACGCTCTTGTTCCTCGCCGGTGTCGCCGCGACGTCGATGACCACACCGTGGGGATTCATCGGCGTCACCGGTATCGCGTGTGGCGGAGGCGGTGCCCTGTACGCGCTGCTCACCGCAGACATGCTCGCGCGCGTTCCCGCCCACGCGGTGTCGACGGCAGGCGGTCTCACGGCCGCATCGCAGTCGCTCGCGTACATCGTGACCAACATCGCGCTCGGAACGATGGTGCAGCGGACCCACAGCTATCACGCTTCGGTGGTGGTGCTCGCGCTGGCGGTGATTCCGGCGGTGGTCTTCTGGCTCACGCGGAACGTGCGCGCTGCCGAAGGTGTTCAGCAGCCGTCGAACACGTAGCCGGTCCCCGCAGGCGTCACGAGATTGCGATCGCGGAGCACGATGGAGAGCTGCGGGTACGCGCTGCATCCGGCTGTAAAGTCCGCGCGGCGGTACTCGATGATCAGCACGTGATCGCCGTATGCGCCGGTGTACGTGCCGCACTCGCTGTATCGATTGCACTCTTCGGCGACGACGAAGTCCGTGCCCATCTCTGCGCGGCGCGCCACCAACTCCGCGCTGTTCTTCTGCGCGATGGCGAGGCCTTGCGCGTGAGCGGCGTCCGCGAACAGTCGCATCGTCGCGACCGCATCGTCGGCGGTGAGCAGATTCGTCGAGCGCGTGTACGAGTCGAGGTTGTCGATCTCGATCGCATCGAATCCGTCGCGCGCACACCCCGCGATCCACTCGTTCACGATCGCAGCGACGGCCATGCGCTTGGTCGCGGTGCTCACGTCGATCAGCATCTCGTTCCAGTCCGCGTCGATCACCGCATTGCCACTGCCGTCTCGCAGGATCAGATCCGGATGCATCGACATCCAGAACGCGGTCTCGTCGGGCTGGATCTGGAAGCCGTTCACGTAACAGATGTTGTAGAGCCCCGACGCCGGTGCCTCGTTGCGATCGCGCGAGACGATCTGTACTGCGCTCGCGGGTGCGTACGCGCCGCCGAGTTGGTAGTCGAACGGTGCGTTGACGGGTGGAAGACGCACGGAGCCTCCCGCGTCGTTCGTGATGACGTCGGGACTCGCGTCGTTCGCCCGGACGTCGGTGATCGCGTCGATCGCGTTCACGTCGAAGGCATCGCGCGCGTCGGT
>CBIHQZ010000156.1:0-9735 GCA_966212315.1 uncultured Myxococcales bacterium | reverse complement strand
TCTCGGCGCGACGACGATCGGTGATGTCTTGCATCACCGCGAACATGATCGTGCGATCGCCGACTCGAATCGTGCCGGATGAAAGTTCGACAGGGAACACCACGCCATCGCGACGACGGTGCCATCGCAGATCGATCACGAGGCCACCGCTGGCCGTGGCAGTCGACACGGCTTTCATCGTCTCCGCAGGCTCGGCGCTCACGTCGCCGACCTTCATCCGGTGCGCGTCCTCGCGACTCCAGCCATAGAGTTTCACCCACGCGTCGTTGACCTCGAGAATCCTTCCGTCCTCGGGCGCGAACACCGACATCGCGTGCTGCCCGTGTGACAGGACCGCGAACTCGCCACCGTCGTTCGTGATGGTGATCGCATGACCGTTTCCCGGGTCCGCGCGGACGAACATCGGCGGCGAGTGTAGGGCAGCGACGCGCGCGTACGAAACGCTCATCGCGAGAAATGGCCGTCCCGACCTTGGATGGTTCTCGCACCGCGCTTCGACTTCACCGACTCGTCGCGGCGCGCTCGTTGCTCTCCACCGAGGAGACCGCGCGCGTTCTGCGCGGCGAATTGGAGGACTCTCATGCTGCTCTCGATTCTGCTCTTCGTTGTGTTCGGATTCGTCGTCGGTCTGGTTGCCAAGATGCTCGTCGGTGGCCCGGGCACCTTCTGGGAGACCTCGGGCGTAGGCATGGCCGGCGCGGTCATCGGCGGCCTGCTCGCGCACGGCGTCGGCTGGATGAGCACGCCGTGGTCGATCACCGGCTTCCTCGTCGCGCTCGTCGGTGCGGTGCTTCTCATCGTGATCGCACGTGCGGTGCGAACCGGCGCTGCACGCGCCTGAGCCGAACTGTTACCTCGTCGCACACATCCCCTTTGGCGCGCCGGCTGCACCGTCTACGAATCGCGGAGTTCACGACCTCCGCTTCAACGAGGAGCACCCGATGCGGTCGATCCACTCTGTTCTCGCATTCGCGGCGCTGACCACTGTCAGCGTCGCGGCCCACGCCGGTGAACTTCAATCCGAAGTGCGCCCGATCGAAACGGTCACGACGCCGACGACGGTCGCCACCGAGCCCACGACCGGCGCAGCGAGCACGCCCAATCCTTCGATGACGCCCGAGCGGCCCGACTATGCCGTCTCCCCGCAGGCGCGTGACGACGGCGAGATCGAGTACCGGCTCATGGTGCGGATGTCTGCCATCGATCCGCTGCGACTCGGCGACGTGCACGTTCACTGCGTGCGCGGCGCGGTGACCCTCTACGGCACCGTGCCCGACCAGGCCTCGCACGATCGCGCGCTGATCATGACGAACGCGTTCGATGGCGTGCGGGTGGTCCGCGACGAACTCGACACGCGCACGCGAACGCAGTCGAGCGCACGCGGTGGTGGACCCGTCGACGACACGACGCTCGCGGCCGATGTCACTCGCGCGCTGCGCACGAACAGCGGTGTCATCACGCCGATCAGCGTGACGTCGCAACGCGGTGTGATCACCCTTCGCGGAACCGTCGCGACCTTCGCCGATGCGCGTCGCGCACTCGCGGCGGCAAAGACCATCCCCGGCGTGGTCGCAGTGCGTCCCGCGTTGCAGGTGAACTCGCAGCGGATCGTGAGCGTCGATGCCGATGCGAACGCACGTCGTCGCTGAGTGACGACGTGACGAAGACCGTGCGAGCTCGTCAGCGACGCTCGCACCCGCGTCTTGCGGCGTCCTTTCGCCTCACGTTACGGTGACTTCAGTGGCGAGGGTAAAAGAGCAGGAATCGTCGCAGGCAGCGAACGTCGACGAAGCCGCATCGGAGCGCGTCGCGACCGTGCCGCTCACGCCGATAGCCGCCAACACGACGGTGCCGTCGACACCCGCACCTGCGCTGGTCGGCAATGGAGCCGCGAACGCGATTCCGCTCAGCCTGCCGCCACCACCGCCGCCGCCGCCCACCGACGGTCCGTGGCGTTCGTACAAAGAGAAGGTCGCGACGCTCGCGGATCGGATCATCGAAGCGCAGCGGCCGATCCGGATCTTGAACGCGGTGAAGTGGGAGCCGGTGGTCTGGGAGCAGTTCCGCAAGGCGCGCTTCCGTGATCTGCCGAAGGTCGACACGGACACGTACGCGAAGATCGATCTCGGCTTCGACCCGCGCGCACGGATGCAAGACTTCCAGGACCTCGCTGATCAAGCGCGCCGCGAACTCGGTGCCGACGACGCGTTGGCCCGCATCCTTCGTTCGACATGTCTCGAGTACCGCGACGTCTGCAAGATGATGCTCGCGCGCGGAACACCCGAGTTCTATTCGCTCTCGCGACGGCTCTACGGCTCGCCGAAAGACACGTTTCCGGACGGCACGACGCAGGTGCGCGACCTCGCGCTGATGCTCTACTCGCTCCTCACGAACCTCGACGAAGCCGCGCTCGGCCCGATGCAGCCGCGCGATCTCGACGGCGCGAAGGTCGTGGAGATCCTGCAGACCCGCTTCAAGAGCTACTTCGGCGAAGCGGCGGTGAACGTCACCCTCGACGACGGCATCCTCGCCGACGCGGCTGCCGGTAGCGACTACGTGAAGGTCCGTGACGGCGCGGTGTTCACGCAGCGCGATGTCGACATTCTCGAAGTGCACGAGGGATGGGTGCACGTCGCGACTTCACTGAACGGCGCGAACCAGCATGTGGCGCGATGGCTCGCAAAAGGCCCGCCGCGTACTTCGCCGGTGCAAGAAGGCCTTGCGGCGTTGATGGAGATCGTCACGTTCCGCAGCTACCCGCGCCGCGCGCGACGATTGAACGAACGCGTGCTCGCGGTGGACAAGGCCGAAGACGGCGCGAGCTTTCTCGAAGTGTTCGAGTGGTACCGCACCGAGGGATACGAAGAAGAAGAGTGCTTCGGCGCGGCGCGACGGGTGTTCCGCGGCGGCACGCTGGAAGGTGGTGCGCCCTTTACGAAGGACATCACGTACACGAAAGGTCTCGTGTCGAACTACCACTTCATCCGCTCGGCGATTCGTTGCGCGCGGCCGGAGCTGGTTCGCTTTCTCTTCATCGGCAAGGTCGCGCACGAAGACGTTCCGGTGCTCTATGCCCGCGTCGCCGACGGCGTGGTCCGTCCGCCGAAGTTCCTGCCGCCGCTCTTCTCCGACCTCAACGGCCTCGCCATCTGGATGGCCTATTCGGGCTTCTTTGCGCGCATGGGCTCGCAGGCGATCGAAGAGTATTACGAGCGTCTGTTCGAGATGGTCTGACACGGACGCGCGCTTCACGCCCCGCGCTGTGTGCACACTTCCATGATCAACGCGTCTTCGCCGTCGTCGTAGTACTTCGAGCGCCGGCCACTCTCCACGAACCCGAACGAGCCATAGAGAGCGATTGCCGCCACGTTGGTCGCGCGAACTTCGAGCGTCACACGCTGCGCTGCAATCTCGTGAGCGTGATCGAGCATCGCCGTGATCAGCCCGCGCGCATGACCGCTTCGGCGCCGCACGGGATCGACCGCGACGTTCATGACTTCCAGATCACCCGCGACGATCCAGTAGTGCACGAAGCCGATCACCTGCTGGCTTTCGTCGACCGCGACCAGCAAACGCGTCCAGCTCCGCGCGAGGTCCGACTCGTACGACTCGCGTCCCCATGGATTGGAGAAGCACGCTGCGCTGATCGCGACGATGCGATCGAGGTCGCTGGTTTCGGCCGACCGCACGACCGCGGCCATCACGTGCTCCAGAGCCGGATTCGCGCGCGGGCGCCGATCGAGCGCAGGTAGCTGCGAATCGCGCGCGGATATCCGGTCCGCATCAACTGCGCGCGGATCTCGGCACGCGCCACCGCGAACGGAACACCCTGCGCGCGGTACGCGCCGAACTGTTCGTTCTCGTACGAAGCGCGCAACTCGGACTCGGCCGGCTCGATCGATCGCGCCAGATGACGCGCGAGAAAACGCGACACGATCAGACGCCGACGCACGAACACTTCGAAGTCATCGTCGGACAGTCCCACCGCGCGGAGCAACGCCTCCGGCCCGCCGACATTCGCCAGGTGCGAGGCCATCTCGACGTGCTCTTCCTCGATCTCCGCTTCCGACGGCAGCGGGTCGCCCGCACGCTGTGCTTCGCGTTCGAGCAATCGCTCGCCGACCGCTTGCTCGAGCACCGAGCGCGAAACCGTCACGTCCACCGACGTTCGCAACGGTGACGGTGCGCCACGCGTAGCCAGCTCGAACCGCAGGTCGAGTTCTACCTCGCTCGCCAGGACGAACACCGGTGGACGATCGTCCCCGTCGATCTCGATCGCAGCGACGACCTGATCGACGACGAGTGAATCGCCCGTTACCGACCCGCGAGTTTCGACCGGAGCATTGAGAAATTGCGCGTGCGCGATGGACGGCGCAGCGATCAGCGCGGCCAACGCGACGATGACAGCATGCTGTCGAACCACGCGCGCCACGCGATCACCCCTGGCTGGAGCCTGACTGCTTCGTTCCGTTGACGCCCGCAGCGCCTTCGGCAGACACGCTGACTGTCTCGGCGTGAATCGCTTCGGCTTCGTCGAGCGCTCGCGCGGCGGTGTTCGCGCGCCGTTCGCGCAGCCATTCGAGGAACGCGATCGCCGTCTCCACTTCGCGCGCTGGCACGAGATCCGCTGCTTCGCGAAGCTTGCGCCGCAGTCCTTCCACGCCGGCCCGCGCGCGTCGAAGCACCGCGACCGCCTCGGCATCCGCGGGTTGCGTCTCGGCCTCGCCCGCCGGCGGCGACCAGACCTGCCGCGGCACCGCTTCGATGTTGTGCGCCTCGAGCCACGATTCCATGCACGAACGGAGTCGCTCGGTGCGGAACTCGAACCAGCGCTCGCGCTCTGCAGGGAACGCCATGAGCACATCTTTGAAGCGACGGAACGCACCCTTGCCATCGATCGCCGCCACGAGCCGCCCGCGCAGATCGGGCTCGGTCGCTGTGGCGATGAATCGCTCCATCCAGCGGTACTGCTCGCGCGACGACACCGGATCGACGCGCAGATAGCTCGTATCGCTCGCAATGCGCTGATGCATCGCCGGATCGGCGACGCCGTCGACGACACGCAACACCTCGCCGGTCGAAAGGTGGAGATAGCTGTGCACCTCGGGCGCGTTGTTCTCGAACGCGTCTTCCAGAGCCTCCCAGCTGATCTCGAGCTTGCGCCTGGCTTCCTTCTTCTCGTCGCTCATCGCTCACTCGCCTTCGCCGACACGTCGACTTCGCTCACGTTCACACCCCACCCGTTGGCTTGAGTAACACGCGCTGCGTCGCCGCGTTCCATCGTTTGCGCAGATCACCCAGACTCGCGGCCGGTGCCGGTGCGAATTCACGCTCGACCGGGATCCGCCCCGCGATCTCGTCGCGCGTCGCGATGATCCCCGCGCCAAGTGCGGCCAGCATGCCCGCGCCGAGCGCCGTCGTCTCGACCACCCGCGGACGCACCACCGTTGCGTTCACCAGCGTCGCCTGGATCTCCATCAGCAGATCGTTCGCAGCGGCGCCGCCATCGACCCGCATCGATGCCACCTTCGCCCCCGCGTCCGCTCCCATCGCATCGACGAGATCCGCGATGGACAGCGCGATCCCCTCGAGGGTCGCGCGCGCGAGATGCGCGGCGGTCGTGTCGCGGCCGATGCCCGTGATCATCCCTCGTGCATGGGGCGCCCAGTGCGGTGCGCCAAGCCCCGTCAGCGCCGGCACGAACACGAGTTCGCCAGAGTCCGTGACCGTTCGCGCGAGCGCTTCGATCTCGGACGCGTTCTTCACGATCCCGAGTCCATCCCGAAGCCACTGCACCGCGGCACCCGCGATGAACGAACTCCCCTCGAGCGCGTAGGCCGTTTCGTTCTTCAGCTTCCAGGCAACGGTCGTGAGCAGTCGATGACGCGAAGGGACCGGCTGCGTTCCGACGTTCATCAACACGAACGCACCGGTGCCATACGTGCACTTCACGTCGCCCGGGCGGTAACACGCTTGTCCGAACAGCGCCGCCTGCTGATCACCGGCGATCCCCGCGATCGGAATGCCATCCGGCAGCCCCGGAACGCCCTTCGTGTGACCGACGACTTCGGCACTGCCGACGATCTCGGGAAGGATCGCGCGCGGCACATCGAGCGCCTCGAGAAGCGTGTCGTCCCATGCAACCGTGCGCAGGTTCATCAGCATCGTGCGCGACGCGTTGGTGGCATCGGTGACGTGCTTCTCGCCGTTGGTAAGTTTGTGGATCACCCACGTGTCGATGGTCCCGAACGCGAGTTCGCCGTTGCGCGCGCGAGTGCGTGCGTTGCCGACGTGATCGAGCAGCCACTTCACCTTGGTGCCCGAGAAATACGGATCGAGCAGCAGCCCGGCGCGCTCGAACACCAGCGGCTCGACGTTGCGCGCACGAAGCGCGTCGCATTCGGGCGCGGTGCGACGGTCCTGCCACACGATCGCGCGATGGATCGGCACGCCGGTGCGGCGGTCCCACAGCAGCGTCGTCTCACGTTGATTCGTGATGCCGATGGCGCCGATCGACGATGCCGCGATCTTCGCCGATTCGATGGCCCTGCCGATTGTCTCGACCACGCCTTTCCAGATCTGCTCGGCGTCGTGTTCGACTTCGCCGGCGCGTGGAAAATGCTGCGGCACTTCGACGCTCGCGCGCCCGACGACCTCCGCACGTGGGTTCAACACCAGAACCGTGGTGCCCGTGGTCCCCTGATCGATCGCGAGAATGTGCGTGCTGCTCATGTGGATGCCTCGCTGCTGGATTTCGGATCGTGCAACGAGATCGGGGTGTTTTGGAAGCGTGCGCGTCGTACCGGGAGACGTGACTCACCATGCCAACGCGCGGCGACCGCAACGTCATCCCTCGATGTGGTGCACGAACCCGTCGAGCTGGCGGATCACTTCGTCGCGATCGCGATCGACGCCGATGAGATGTCCCGAATGCGGCAACACCACGAGGCGTGAATCCGCACTGCCGGCGATGCGCGCGAGTTCGAGGCTCGATGTCACGGGTGCCGTGGTGTCGTGCAGCCCGTGCATCGCGAGGAGAGGAACGCGAAGTGAAGGGGCGAGTTCGCGAACGCGGCTCTGACCGTGCGCGAAATAGCGCGCCGCGCGAATGGGGTACGAGCCGTACGCAGGGCTCGCCGCGCGACGTTCGGGGTCGAGGATGTCACTCCCGCCGGTCTTCACGACGCGGCTGTCGGGGAGGCGATCGCCCAGGCGAAGCGCGATGCGCAATGCACGATCGGTCACGGCGCCGAGCGAGAGCGCGGCCGCGAGGCTCACGAGTCCGGCAACGCCTGCGTCCTGGTGACGAACCGCGGAATCCAGCGCGAGCAGCGCGCCGAGCGAGCAGCCCACGTAGACGACCCGACCGTGCGACGCAATCAGGCGTTCGGCGGCTGCGTCGACTTCGGTGATCCAGTCGCTCCACGTTGCTCGCGCGAGATCGTCGACCGATTGCCCGTGTCCCGCGAGCATGATCGCGGATATCGCCCAGCCACGTTCGCGCATCGCGTCGGCGATCGGACGGATCTCCCACGGCGTGCCGGTGAAACCGTGGACGAACAACAACGCGGGCCCGCGGCCCTGCCACTCGAACGGTTCGGCGTCGATCGGAAGCACGGTGGCGACGAGCTTGCCAGAACGGCGCGGCACGATGCGATCTGTGTTTACGCGCTGCGCTCGTGGGCGCCGGGATCGAGCATTCGCGCAACCGCGTCGAGCAGTTCGGAGAGTGAAAACGGCTTCTTCAGAAACGCTTCGAACCGCGGGGTGTGCGCGGGTAGCGTCGGCCGGATCGCGCTCATCAGGAGCACGGGCACCGCGTCCCACGACGTCTCGGCGCGGATCCGGCGGAGCGTCTCGAGGCCGTCGAGCCGCGGCATCATGATGTCGAGCAGCACCAGCGAAGGGGCGGCCCGCTTCATCTGCTCGAGCGCGTGATCGCCGCTGTCGCACGTAACGACGTCGTACCCCTCGGCTTCGAGAATCGAACTCACCGTCTCGAGCAGATCGAACTCGTCATCGGCCACGAGGATCGTCGTCACCGTGGCTTCCCCTTCTTCGTCGCCGGGCTGCGATGTGACGGCGGCGGCGCGGTGAAAGGACCTTTCGTCTTCGCGTGCCCCGACAGAATCGCTTCGGCAGACGCGAACGAGTCGGCGACGTCGATGCCATCGCTGCTGATCCGGAACTCGCGCAATGCGCTGTCGTAAGCGCTTTCGCGCACCTTCATCACGGAAAGAAGGCGATAGAGTTGCGATCGCAATTCCACGTAACGCAACAGAATCACGTTCTCGACGACGTTCGCGATCTCCGGGTTCGGAATGTCGATCGTCGGATTGAACAGCCCGAGTTCCTCGGTGAACAATGTCGTCACGTCGCACATACGAAGCTGATTCGTGAACGCGGACAGGAATCGCGGCATTCGGTCGGGATACACCGTCGCCGCTCGGAAACCTTCGATTCCGTCGACGAAGAGTCGTCGTTGCGGGTGAACCGTCGTCTTGATCTTCTCGAGAATCTCTTCCGCCAGTGAGTCGAGGTAGTGCTCGAGCGGCGGCTGCCAGATCAACTCGATCATCCCGTTCTTCACGAACTTGTCCAACGGCAGTCCGAGAGTTTCGGCTTTCTCGATCAATCGCGGAGGTGGTTCGTAGAAGCCGAAATACATTCCACGTTGTCCGCGGCGCGCGCCTTCGACGAGAAAGTGCAGGCCGAGCAGTGTCTTGCCGGTACCGGGAGCGCCGATGATCGCCGTCGTCGAGCCCGTGAGAACGCCGCCCGACAGCATCGCGTCGATGCCGGGGGGGCCGAACTTCATGCGGGTACGCTTCCCTCCCCCATGCGGCTGCGGCCGATCGAACTGCACTTCGGTCCGTGGATGCACGACGATTCCACGCCGGTCGATCTCGACTTCGTGCTTGCCCCGCAGCGAGTCGCTACCACGGAACTTACGCACCGTGAGTTCGCGCACGGCGCGTGAGCCTTCGAGGCGATCCGTCAATTCGATCACGCCGTCGACGATCATGTTCTCGGGATGAGCGCCCCCGTCCTGATGATGCGAAGTCATGATGCAGGTGCAGCCGACCAGCGCGACGAACGCCTGCAAACTGTGGAGAAACTCTTTGTACGCGTGCATCGACGTCGCGAATGCCGCGGCCGAATCGAGTCCATCGATCACGAACAACGTGGGTCGTCGCTCGCGCAGGGTCTGCCGCACGATCTTGAGCAAACCGTCGAGCCCATCGGTGCGAAGCGATTGATAGCCGCTCACGTACATGATCCGGCTCGGGACGAATTCGGGACGGAAGAACTCGAGCGTCGAGAGGTGCTCGAGCATCTTGCCGTGCGACTCGGCGAGCAGCGTCATGTAGACGACGTTGCTGCCCGTTCGCTCGATGTGCCCGAACGCGGTCTGGTTGCAGAGGATGGTCTTTCCGCTGCCGGGCGGGCCGACGACGACGTACGAGCTTCCGGCGATGAAGCCGCCCTTCAAGATGTAATCGAGGCGCTGGATGCCGCTCTCGACGCGCGGGCGAGGCACCGGAGCGAGCGCCTCCTCGCGCGAAGGAACGACGGGCGTCTTCGGTGCAGTCCGCTTCGACGAACGAGAGATGGGCTTGCGTTTCATACAGGTGTGCCTGGAGGTGGGTTCAACGTTGCGCGCCCATCGGCGTCGGGCTCTTCACGAAGCATCGGAAGAAAGATTTCGAACACCGATCCGCCGCCATCGGCGTC
>CBIHQZ010000155.1:0-9758 GCA_966212315.1 uncultured Myxococcales bacterium | reverse complement strand
GCATTGAACATCGAGCGGGTCAACACCGTCGCCGATTTCGCAGGCTCGGTGGATGCGCGCGGTGACGCCGGCACGTCACGACGTGCCACCACAGCCTCGATGGCCACCCGGTGCCCCATGCTCGACCTGCGCTCCGCCACCGGTCGCCTTGACAAAAAGCACGATCGTTCCATTCTCCCCTCCATGCGGAAGGGCGAGGAGACCAAAGCCGGCGTGCTCGATGTGGCGCTCGCGCTCGCCAGCGAGGTCGGGCTCGAGCAGGTGACCATCGGCAAGCTGGCCGATCGCGTGGGCATGTCGAAGAGCGGGTTGTTCGCCCACTTCAGCAGCAAAGAGAATCTTCAGGTCCAGGTGCTCGGCGAGGCGATCTCACGATTCGTCGAGCAGGTGGTCGCGCCGTCGCTTCGCAAGTCACGCGGGGAACCGAGGGTCCGCGCGCTGTTCGATCACTGGCTGGTGTGGTCGAAAGCTGATTTCATGCCCGGCGGCTGCATTTTCATCGCGGCGGCGGTTGAACTCGACGACAAGCCGGGCCCGGCCCGCGACCTGCTGGTGAGTTCGCAAAAAGACTGGCTCGAGGTGCTCGCGGGGGCGGCGCGCATTGCCATCGCCGAGAAGCACTTCCGCAAGACGGTCGACCCGCAGCAGTTCGCCCACGAGGTCTACTCGCTCGCCTACGGCCACCATTTCATCCAGCGCCTGCTCGAGGATCCTCGCGCCGAGGAACGCACCCGCGCTGCCTTCGAACGCCTCCTGGACGACGCACGCAAGGACTGACGAAAGGAACCGCCATGGCTACTTCGACCGCTTCGGTTCGCGCCAAAAAAAGCACGAACGTTCGCACTGAACAAGTGCCCGCGACCCTGCGATTTCATCGTCTCGGATTTCGTCTGCTCGGTGCGGGCGTGCCGTCCATCGCGTCACGCGTAGCAGAACGACTGTTCTTTACCGCGCGGCGGCACCCGCGTCCGGCGTGGGAGCACGAGCTGCTGGATCGCGCGCGTCACGTGTTCGTGCCGCACGGTCCGGGACTCCTGCCGGTGTGGTCGTGGGGGCAGGGGCCGATCGTGTTGCTCGTCCACGGATGGGAGGGGCGTGGCGCGCAGCTCGGGATGATGGTCGAGCCGCTCGTCGAAGCAGGCTTCCGGGTGGTCACATTCGATGGACCCGGGCACGGCGACACGCAACTCTGGCGCGCTTCGGTGCCGGACATGGCGGAGGCGATCGCGAGCGTTGTCCGCGAGATCGGGACGCCGCACACGATCGTCGCGCATTCGATGGGCGCGCTCGCCACGACCCTGGCGCTCTCGCGTGGTGTGTCCGCTCAGAAGGTCGTGATGGTGGCGCCGGCGACCGATCCGCGTGGATACGCCGCCGCATTCGCGAACGCGTTCGGGCTCTCCGACGAAGTGCGCGACGAGATGGTGGCGCGCATCGAAGAGCGCTTCGGGATCCGCCTCGATACGCTGTACGGCCCGTCGATCGCCGAGCGATTCGCGATGCCGATGCATGCCTTTCACGACACCGACGATCACGAAGTGCCGATCGCGAACGGTCGCGAACTGGTGGCGGCGTGGAGCGGCTCGGCGCTGACTGCTACCCGAGGCCTCGGACACCGGCGCATCCTGCGCGACGCCGCGGTCATCGCCGACACGGTGGCGTTCGTCTGCGGTCGCGAGATGCGTGGTGAAGACTCTCCGCTGCGTGCGCATACACCCGATCCGAGCGAACTCGATCGACTGGGATTCGCCGTCGCGCGGCACTGATGCTCGGGAGCGGTCGTTCTCGCTACGGAGGCGGCACGGCGGTTCGCGTGACCACCGAAGCAATTCGGCACCGCTCCGCCGGGACCGCGATCGCGCGCATGAAGTACGTCTTGAAATCGCTCTCCCACGGTTGATCGTCGACCGCGCGATGCATGCACTCGAGCCACGCGTCGCGCTCGGCTTCGTCGATCGCGAAGCGCGCGTGGAACGAGGGGATCGCGATGGGACCGAATCGCTCGCGGTATCGATTCGGCCCGCCGAGCCAGGCGACGAGGAAGACCTTCAGCTTCTCGCTCACCGTCGCCAGATCGCCCTGGTGCATCGCGCGAATCGTCTTCGCCGCGTCGAGCGAGTCCATGTACTCGTAGAAGCGATCGACGAGTCGCGAGATCCCGTCCTCTTCGCCGGCCGCGCGGAACGAAGCGTCATCCGTGCCGTAGGCGCTCATCTCAGCCTTCTCGCGTCGCGCGTAGGAACAGCACGTTGTTCTCGAGATGGATGTGCTGCATGAGGTCCTCCTCGCTCGCTCGCAGACCGTCGTAGAGCGCGCGCCACGTTGCGCACGCATGCCCGGGGGTCTCGAGGTCGCTAGTGAGTTCGCGAATGCGCGCAAGGTGGCGCGCGTGGTGGTCGTGTTCGGACTGCATCACGCGAACGGGCATGTAGACCTGCGGCCCGCGCATGCCGCGGCGAAGCGCCGGGAACAGCACCTGCTCCTCTTTGGCGAGATGACTCTGCATGTCGGTCCAGAATGTCTGCAGTTCGTCGGCGAGTCCCGTCGGCACCGCGGGCTTGCCGGCGTGAACGCGCTCGACCTTGCGTGCGGCTTCGATCAGCGGGGGGAAGTCACGTCGCATCCCTTCGTGGAAGCGGCTCACGATGTGATCGACGAGTTCGATCTGTGACCGTGACTCCCAGTTCGGACCGTCGCTCGCCGATGCCGATTCGGTCTCGATCTCGCGTGCGATCTGCGCGGAATCCAGGCCCGCGCTGGCGCAGGCGTCACCGAGCGTGCGTCCGCCTCCGCAGCAGAAGTCGAGACGGTGCCGCATGAACACGCGCGTCGCCGAGGGATGCGTGCGCGCCAGGTCGCCGAGGGTGTGGTTCGTCGAGTCCATTGATCTGCTCCTTCATCGACTACTCAGTGCACGGCGCGGTCCATGCGAATTCCCCGCGGAAAACCGTGCGAGCGTATGAAATTCACAACGCACCGAGTTGTCGTTTCCACAACAAGCTGTAGAAATCGCAACATGAAGTCTCGCTGGCGTGCCCTGCACCGCATCGCGGTCGATCTCACCGAGTCACTGCGCGCCGGCGATCGGTACGAACGCCTGCTCGAGGTGGTACGCGCTGCGATCCCCTGCGATTCGACCGCGCTGCTCGCGCTTCGCGACGATGAACTGGTGCCACTCGCCATCCACGGTCTCGCTGCTCGAGTGCTCGGGATGCACTTTCCGCTCGCGCAGCATCCGCGGCTGCGGACCATCGTCGAGAGCAAGAACCCCGTGCGGTTCCCGTCGCACTCGAAGCTGCCCGACCCGTTCGACGGCCTCGTCGAAGGACCCGGGCACCCGCGCCACCTCGCGGTTCACGACTGCCTCGGTGTCGCGCTCGTCGCCGAGGGGCGCGTCGTCGGCGCACTCACCGCGGATGCACTCCGGGTCGGCGCGTTCGACGGCCTCGACGAAGAGTTCCTCGGCGCACTCGGCGCGCTCGCGGGGGCCGCACTGCATACCGCGCGTCTCATCGAAACCGTCGAAGCACTCGCGGAGCGGCGCGGCCTCGTCGTGGAGGAACTCACGCGGGGAACGTCCGTCGCCGATGGAATGCACATGCTCGGCGTGAGTCCGGCGATGGATCATGTGCGTCACGAGATCGAGACGGTCGCGCGGTCGGACTTCGGCGTGTTTATCCAAGGCGAAACCGGCGTCGGCAAGGAACTCGCGGCGCGCGCGATCCACGCGAGTTCGAAGCGACGCCGTGCGCCGTTCATCCAGGTCAATTGCGCGGCCCTTCCCGAGGGAGTGATCGAGAGCGAGTTGTTCGGGCACGTGCGTGGCGCGTTCACCGGTGCAACATCCAATCGCGCGGGCAAGTTCGAGATCGCCGATGGCGGAACGCTCTTCCTGGACGAGATCGGCGAGCTGCCGCTCAGCGTGCAACCGAAGCTGTTGCGCGCACTGCAGGAGGGAGAAGTGCAGCGTGTCGGCGCGGATCGATCGATCGAGGTCGACGTTCGCATCGTGGCGGCGACGAACCGTGATCTCGAGCGCGAGGTCGCGGAGGGGCGATTCCGCGCGGATCTCTACCATCGGCTCGCGGTGTTCCCGCTGCAGATCCCGCCGCTGCGAGAGCGCCGCCAGGACATCCCGGTTCTCGCCGGCTTCTTCGTCGACCGACTCCGCATGCAACTCGGTCTCGGACGGGTGGTGCTCGACGACGAAGCGAACGCGATGCTGCGTGCGAGTGCGTGGCCGGGGAACGTGCGCGAACTCGATCACATGCTCGCGCGCGGTGTGCTTCGTGCGTCGGCGCGCGCCGCGCGGGGAAGCGAGGTGCGCGTGCTGGCAACGGACCTCGATCCATCGGCCATCGCGCCGACGACGAAGACTTCGAAGACGGCGACAGCCGAAGAGCCGCTCGCGAGTCGCGTCGCGCGCGGGAAGGTGCCGTTGCGTGAGGCGGTCGACGAACTCAAGCGATCGGCGATCGAACGCGCGCTCTCGGAGACCGGCGGCAACTGGGCCGAGGCCGCGCGTCGGCTCGGGATGCATCGCGCGAATCTGCATCACCTCGCGCGGCGCCTCGCGATCCGCGCGTAGCGCTCGCCGTCGTACGCAACCGCGCGCCCGCGGACGGGCGGTGAAATCAGTCTGCGATGCCGAGCGCACCGCCGTCTTTCGCGCGGCGGACGGCGATCGGTTTCAAGTCGACGCGGCAGGTGTCGCCGCCGTGTTTCGGAATCGTCTTGGCGAGGTGGTAGCGAAGATCGAACGCCGAGCAGATGCCCGACTGGAACTGCCCGAAGATCCCGCAATGACCCGCTTCCCATCCGGGGCGGGTGAACCACGGACAGGCGGTTCCTTCGAGCCATCCGGTGCGCGTGGCGCCATCGCTCTTGCCCCAGTGCTTCGGGTTCACGCGGAAGACGTACTCGGTCATGCGTAGCACTTCGATCGCGAGCGCGGCGGGGTCGCTCGACACGCGCGGATCCTCGTCGAGGTGCAGTGCGCGGCGCATGAATCGTCCGTAGCGCGCACCGGACTCGAAGCAGAGATCGCCGAGGATCTTGCGGCTGCGCGGGAATGTCTCGAGGTCTTCGGTGAGGGCGATGAGAGTTCACCGAGATGCACGGTGGTCTCTTCCCATCGTTCGCGCACCGGCATCGCAGCGACGAGGCGCTGCGCGCGAAGCCATTCGCGAGGTCCGCGAGGTGCGCCGCCGATCGCGTCGAAGATCCACGCGGCGCGGGTGTCGAGGTGGAGGCGATAGAGCGCAGACATCGTGAGCGGCACGATGCGCGGATCATCCGATGACTCGTGAAGTGAAGGGCTCAGCGTGCGGCGATGGGCGTAGCGTCGAGAGAACATCTGCGCCGCGATGCGCGCGATGCGGGGGCGCGTGCCGGCGCCGAGGTGTGGTTCGAGACCGCGCGCGAGCGTGCGGAACCAGTCGCGCATACCGGCTGCCGCGAGCCACCAGAGCATGCGCGGCGGGAGGACTTCGCGGCGGTAGATGATCCGGGTGGCGAGCGCGACGTGCCGGTTCATTCGAGCAGGATGCCGGATTAGAGGGAGGTCGTCGCGAGGGGGCGGGAGATGGGGTTGCCGATGCGCACCCGGATAGAGGCAGCGGGCACGGGCACGGGGCACGGGCACGGCAGGGGCACGGGCAGGGGCACGTGGGGATCGATCAGTCTTCGCGATCGCGCACGCGATGGGCTCGGGCACGCACCTTCAGCTGCTTGCGGTGCGCGGCTGCGAGTCGCGGATCGGTGCGGGTCGCGAGTGCCGCCGTTTCGGCCGAGAGTTTTCGATACGCGTCCCAGCGTGCGTGATCGAGGTCGCCTCGCTTCAATGCTGCATGCACGGCGCATCCCGGTTCGCCGTCGTGCGCGCAGTCGCGGAAGCGGCAGCGCGATGCGAACGACGCGACGTCGGCGAATCCGTCGTCGAGCGAGTCGATGCCCCACAGGCCGAATTCGCGCATGCCCGGCGTGTCGAGAAGGAGGCCGCCCGCGGGACGGATGCAGAGTTCGCGATGCGTGGTGGTGTGTTGTCCGCGGCCGGTGGCGATGATCGCGTTGGTGGCGAAGTGATCGCGCCCAAGCAATCGATTCGCGAGCGTGCTCTTGCCCACGCCGGACGATCCGACCAGCGCGACGGTGCGATGGCCGGCGAAGTACGGATCGAGCGCGTCGAGCCCTTCGCCGCGAAGGCTCGAGATCGCGTGCGCGGCGACGTCGCTACCGATGGCGCGAACGTCTGCGATGAAGCGCGTGGGTTCGTCGTGAAGATCGGCCTTCGTGACGACGACCACCGGCATCGCGCCGCTCGCACGCGCGGCGATCACGTAGCGTTCGAGCCGCCGGAGATTGAAGTCACCGACCGCGGCGGTGACCAGGAACAACACGTCGACGTTGGCGGCCACGACTTGCGGCGTGTCGCTTCCGGCAGCCTTGCGAACGAAGGCCGTGCGGCGTGGCAGCGCATCGACGATGACCGGCGCGTCGGGCGCCGTCAGTACGACCCAGTCGCCGACCGCGGGTTCACGTTGCGCGTGACGCATCGAACCCGCGAGGACCGCGGCGTGTTCGCCGAGTCCGTCGTACACGACGTAGCGATCGCGATGCTGGACCGCGACGCGTGCGGGGACGGCGCCGCTCGATGCGTGCGGCGCGAAGTGCAGTGATTCGTGATCCGAGAAACCGAGACGTTCGAACGAGTCGAATCGAAATGGTTCAAAGCGAGACTCCATGGACGACGAACGGAAGCGATCGCGCCCACGGATGTGTCGTGAGCGACGTGAACGCCGGCCGGCCGCGGAGTCGCCGAGTGAGTGCTCGATCAGACGAAGCGCGGAGGCGCGGCGTGGAAACCGCGATGGGCAATGGGTCGGTTCATGGCTGGCCTCCTTTCGTGCTCGAGCATCGAGCGAGCGCGGACAGTAGCCATCGGATCATCGGTGCGCAACCCGAGGCGGTTGAGCGCTACGATGTGCGTCGATCGGTCGCACGCGAAGGAGCCCCGTGATGAACGGACGAAGCCATGGCCTCGTGTTGGGTGTGCTCGCAGCGGTCGCAGGCGGTTGCGTAGGCCACGTGCGCGACGACGGGCGTGACGTGGTCATCGTCGCCGATGCGCGTCGCGATGCGGCGAGCGAGATCGCTCCGCTCGATGCACCGACCGCGGACGTCACGAGCGACATCGCGCGAGAGGACACGTTCGTCGCACCGATCGACACACCGCCGCCACCGCCCGACACCCCGGTCGAGCAACCCGTCGACGCGGGCCCGTGCACCGCGTCGACGATCGCATCGGCGATCACCACCACGACGCTGAGCATCAGCGCGCGATTCGCAGCACCGACGCCCGCGGGTGGCGCGGTGGTGTACGACGGATCGACTGTGCTGCGTGTCGACGGTGCCGGACAAACAGTCGGCGCGCCGCTCGCCATCGGCGCGTCCGAGCCGTACGGAATCGCTGCGATGGCGGATCGGCTCGCCGTTCTCTACGCGCGCGACAGCGACGTGCTCGCGCTCGGGATCTTCGACCTCGCAGGCACACGCATCACCGAGACGGTTCTTCTCGGCGCCGTGCCGCACGACGTGACGAACAACGAGTGGTTCGGGCCGCTCATTCGCAAGGGTCGCGTGATCTCCACCGGCACCGAATGGGGCGTGTACTTCAGCGTCCAGCGATTGTGGCCCGATGGCATCGCGCACTACGGCGACTCGCTCCGCACCGTGCACGCCGATGGATCACCGGGGCAGACCGTGTGGGGCTGGGGATGCAGTCACAGCATGGACGTGCGACTCGCGGTGAGCGGTGCGAACGGACTCGGCCCGTTGTGCGTCTCGGACTGCTATCCCGGCAAGGGCGTCTACTTCGACCACAACACCTTCGTGTACGACGACCCGTCGGGCAATTGCGCGGGCATCGTCGACACGCAACTCGGCGGGATGGCGGCGGTGAACGGTGGGTTTCTCGCCGCGTTCCGCACGCCGGCGGCGCGCACTGCCACCGATGCGGCGATCGTTCGCATCGCCGCGGATCACAGCGTCGGTGCGATCACGTGGTTGACCAACGGCAATGGCGGCGCGAGCAGTGTCGACGTCGCGGCCTACGGTGACGGCGCGCTGGTGGCGTGGTCGGCGGGTGGTCAGGGATTCGTGCAGCGCGTCGATGCCGCGGGTGCGTTGACGGGTGCACCCGAGAGCGTCGATCCCGCGCTCCTCTCGAACGCGACCGACTTCTTCACGTATGCGAATGGCGATGCGGGGTGGACGGTCGGCTCGCAGTTGGTGCGTGTTCGCGCGTGCCGGTGAGCGCGGGAGCGATCAACCGAACTGATAGCCCGAGATCTTCGCGCCCATGAGGCTGCCGCTGTAACCGACGCGGCCGCGATCGGCTCCCGCTGCGCCGGCGATCACCATCAATGGGATCAAGTGCTCTTCGCGCGGGTGCGACGCACGCGCCGACGGCGCGCTCGACCAGCGCGTGAGTTCGCGATCGCGCGCGTCGTGCTCACGCGTGACGGCTTCGGTGAGCCACGCGTCGAATTCCTGCGATGCGGCACGCGCAGCGCCGGAACCGAAGCCGCGCATGTTGTGGTAGCTCATGCCGCTGCCGACGATGAACACGCCTTCGTCACGCAGTGGCGCGAGTGCGCGGCCGATGGCGAGATGCTCGGCGGGGTCGAGACCGCGCTTGAGCGAGAGCTGAACGGTCGGCACGTCGGCGTTCGGATACGTGAGCTTCAACGGCACGAACGTTCCGTGATCGAAACCGCGCTCGGCGTTCGTTCCCGAATCGATGCCGGCCGCACTCAAGAGTTCGCGCACGCGCGTCGCGAGCGCGGGGTTTCCCGGCGCAGGCCAGGTGAGTTGGTAGGCGGCCTGCGGGAAGCCGTAGTAGTCGAAGAGCAGCGGCGGATTCGTGCCCGTCATCACGGTCGGCACCGCTTCTTCCCAATGCGCCGACACCGCGAGTACCGCGCTCGGACGCGTGTGCGGAACAGTCTCGAGGCCGCGGAGATAGGTCGCGAGTTCGCGCAGCGCGGCGGGCTCGCCGAGCCCTTCGACGAACGGCCACGGACCCCCGCCGTGCGGAAGGTAGACGACGGGCATGCGATTGCGATTGGTGTTCATCGGTCTCTCCGTTCGAGACGCACGCACGGGCTCGGGAAGACAATTCGCGAGCGCGGCAGCTGCGACACCGCCGACGGCCGCCACGAGCGCCGCTCGCCGCGTGAAGCCTGCGTTCGAGTCATCGTGTTCGTCGTCGTGGCTCACGTGCGTTTCTCCATCGCGCAAGATGTGGTGCGCGTCGCGTGCACACAATGCGCTGCACCGACAACGCGAGGTTGCCGCGCTGGCAACCACGCGTCCTACGGATGATAGACCTCGCGGCCTGTCGCGCCCGCGACGACGCTGTCGACGTCGAAGCGCATCGGGAGCGCGCGATTGCCGAGCCAGAGTCGCGCCTGATCGTCGAAGTTGGGGCTGCTCGCGACGCCCGACTGACCGCCGGGAATGACGTTCTGCCCGCGCACGTGTCCGTTGCCTTGCAGTTCGATCACCATGCGCATCACGGGGCCGTTTCGATAGATGTAGTCGTCGCCGGTGCTGGGCGGGTTCGAAGCATCGACGCCGAAATAGTCACCGGGGCGAGGGAACCAGGGGAGGTTCGCGCGCGGATCGGTCGCGGGAAGATTCATCGCGAGGGGCAGTCGCGCGGGGGAGATCTTCATCTGGTTGGTGATGAAGTCGAC
>CBIHQZ010000154.1:0-9759 GCA_966212315.1 uncultured Myxococcales bacterium | reverse complement strand
GGCCTGCTTCGACATCGGGCGGCGTGCGATCGAACGCGGCCTGCAAACGGGTGATCTGCGCGGGCAACTGACCCTGCATCGACCAGAGACGCACCACGCTCTCGCGCGCGAGGCGGCGCAGATCGCGATCGGTCGCAGGCGCGAGTTCGAGAACCCGGCGCCATTCGGCGATGGCGTGATCGAATTCGCGATGTCGCTCCAGGACGCTCGCGAGCCCGCGATGGAAGTCGACTTCGTCCGGGCGAAGGCTGATGGCGAGGCGGTACATCTCGATCGCTTCGGTGATCAACGCATTGTCGGCGTAGACCTCGGCGAGCGTGACGGCGCCGCGTGCGCGGTGTCGAGAATGCGATGCCAGGTGGCCATCGCGCGATCGCGCTGATCGAGTTCCCAGTACTGCCGTCCGAGCGCGACGAGACCTACCGGCGATGTCGGGTCGAACCGCGCGACGAGTTCGATCTCGTGCAGCGCTTCCTGCTGCCGCCCGTGGCGCGCGTACACCTCGGCGAGTCGCTCGTGCACGTTCGGATCGCTGCCGGCGCGCGCGCTCGCTTGCGCGAGCATGCGGAGCGCTTCGGGAAGCTGTCCTTGCGCCACGAGAAGGTCCGCGAGCTCGATCACGAAGCGTGGTTCGCGCGGTGCGAGCAGCACGAGCCGCCGGTACTCCGCGATCTCTTCGGTGCGCAGTCCCTGCTGGTGAAACAACTGCGCGATGCGAACGTGCGCGTCGATGTCGCTCGGGCGGGCCGCAACCGCGCGTCGGTAGGCGGCGATCGAAGCGGCCGTGTTTCCGGCTTGATCGTGAAGACGGCCGAGAAGGACCGCGCGCTCGTAGCCGTCGCGGCCGCTTCCCATGCGCTCGAGTTCGGCGATCCAGGTCGGGAGCGCGTTACGCGCCGTGTAGACCTCGGTGATCGAGTCGTACAACTCACGGCGGATCCCGGCGTCGCTGCCGGCGAGTGCGAGGGCGCGGCGATACGTCGCGAGCGCTTCGTCGTACTGCTCGGCGCCGACGTAGGCGCGGCCGAGGTCGCGCAGCACTGGCGGGAGAACGCGATTGTCGCCGGCCATCGCTCGCGCGAGCGCCTGATACTCGGTGATCGCGTCGCGATAGAGCCGCCGTTGCAGCAATGCATCCGCGAGCTCGCGGCGGAGCGTGCTGCTGGCGCGATCGGTGGCGACGAGCCGCTGGTGATAGCTCCGCGCGGCGGCCACGTCGTTGCCCGAGATCGAGAGGTCGATCAGCTGACGAAGGGTGTCGACCTGCGCGCTGCGATCGCTCGTGTGCGCGAGCGCGCGTTCGTACGCGGTGCGCGCATCGGCGGTGCGGTCCATGCGTCGCAGCAGTGCGGCAGCCGCGCGCGGTGGAGCAGCGTTCTGCGGCGCGAGGCGTTCGGCGGTGGCGTACTCGCGGAGCGCGTCTTCGAAGCGGCCGGTCTCGCGATACAAGTGCCCGACCGCGAGGTGCGCCCCGACGTCGTTCGGTGCTTCGCGCGCGCGGCGTTCGAAGTCGGTCACGAGCGCGTCGATCGATCCGTCGCGTTCGCGCACCAGACGCATGAGCACCGCGAGGGGCGCAGTGTCGTCGGCGCTGCCACGCACGACGGAGTTCGTGAGTGCCGCGATCATCCGGTCGCGACGCGCGCGAGCGGGGTCGGTGCTCGGCGGCGCACTGCTCGTCGACGGCGTGCGCGTGGTGGTGACAGTGGTCGTCGTGGTGCCGTGATGCGGTCGCGTCGTTCCCACCGGACGAGTGGGATGCGTCGGTCGCGTCGTGCCGTGATGCGGATGGCGAGTCACCGACCAGTCGTCGTCCTGTGCGCGGGCCGCGAGCGGCGAGAGAAGCGCGGCGGCGACGAGGATCGTGCGGAGACGACGGCGAGGCATCGGTGACCGGAAGTATGGTCCGCGAAGTCGCGCGTTGTCAGGCGCGTCGATGATCACCCGCCGATTCGTGCGCTTTCATCGCGGCGCCGGTCAGTTCGTCTTCTTCGTTCCGGCACGCACGCGGGGACGCGACGATTCCTCGTCGACGCGACGTAGCCCACCGATGCGCCCGAGCAGTTCGTCGACTTCGGGCCGCACCTCGCGCGCGGCTGCGTCGACGCGTTCGATCCGCGCCATCTCTTCGTCGAGATGCGGGTCGACGCTGCGGGCGCGGCGCGCGGTATCGATGCCGATCACCACCGCACCACTGGCACGCGCGGGGCGACGCACGCGCGTCTTCGCTTCGAACCGGCGGGCACGCCAGCGTTTGATCGTCCGCCGCAGCAACAGACCCGGCAGTGCCCAGGCCTCGCTGCCGTCGAGGGGAGGGAACGGGAGGAGATTGAGGGCGATGATCCAGAGATTGCCTTCGATGAACGCGCGCTCGAACGAGGCTTCCGCATGCGACTCGGGAATGCGCCATGCGAAGTACGCGAACGCGCACGCGAGCAGGATCATCTGCGCCCACACGCCGCCCCACGCGATGGCCGCGCGTTGTATCGGCGTCGCGTGCCCTTGCCAGCGACAGAGCCCGCCGAAGCCGTGCACGTCGATCGCGAGCACACGTTGGCGGCACGCTCGTACGACGACCGCGTGACCGAACTCGTGCACGAGGATCACGAGGATCATCGCGAACCAGCCGATGGGATCGATGCGGAAGCCACTGAGCGCCCACGCGCCGAGCGGAACGCTCCAGTGCGCGCGCACCGGCGTGCCGCGCCAACGGAAGAGGGTGAGCCAGCCGCCGTTCATGGGGTGCGGTGAGTGTAGCTGACGGAAGGGAGCGCGGCGGCGAGTGATCCGCCGCGCCCGGACGCGGTTCAGACCGCGTGTTTTCGCATCGCGACCATGATGTCGCGGCGCGTGACGATGCCGGCGAGTTTGCCAGCGCGATCGAGCAGGACGAGCCGGTCGACGCCGCGTTCGATCATGCGCTGCAGTGCTTCGCGCAAAGGCAGTGATGCATCGGCCGCCGGCGGGAGGCCGGTCACGAGCGAGTCGATCCGCTCGGCCGGATCACTCGCCACGAATAGCTGATGCCGCGTGATCAGCCCGACCACGCGGCCGTCTTCGCACACTGGGAACGCCTCGAACGTCGTGGCCGACACGCTCGCGTCCGAACGCGCGGCTTCGATCGTGAGATCGCTCGCGAGGGTCTTCACGTCGCGACTCGCGCATCCGAGCACCGTGAGTCCGCCGAATGCATCGGGCCGGTACTCGTCGGGCACACGCACGCCGCGCCGCGCGATCTTCACCGTCATGATCGATTGACGCATCAACGCCGACGCGACCATGAAAGCCGCCGCGCATCCCGCGAGCAACGGCAACAATGTGCCGGGCTGTCGCGTGGTCTCGAACGCGAAGACCACCGAGGCGAGCACCGCACGCGACGCACCCGCGAACATCGCGGCCATGCCGACGAGCCCGGCCACGCGCGGGTCGATGCCCATCGACGGCAGCGCCAGCGCCGCGAGCGCGCCGATCGATGCGCCGAGGCCGCCGCCCACCGTGAAGAGCGGGGCGAGCGTTCCGCCCGAAGTGCCGCTGCCGAGCGCGATGATCCACGAGACGAACTTCGCGGCGCACAGGATGATCAGCGCCTTGCCCGCGAGATCACCCGATACGATGCGCTCGATGTTGTCGTAGCCGACACCCATCGTGTGCGGCGCGAAGTAGCCGACGACACCGACCACGACGGCGCCGATCGCGGGCCACCACATCCAGTGCACCGGGATGTGCTCGAATGCGTCTTCGACTGCGTAGACGCCGCGCGTGACGAGCACCGAGATCGCGCCGACGAGCGCGCCGATGATCGTGTACCCGATCAATGCGGCCGCACCCGCGTCGGCGATGGCCGGCATCGGGAACGCCGGCGCAGCACCCACGAGGGCGACGCGCGCACCAGCGGCGGTCGCACACGCGAGCGACACCGGCACCAGCGATCGCGGGCTCCATTCGAAGAGCAGCAATTCGATCGCGAGGAGCACCGCCGCGACCGGGCTTCCGAACGTCGCCGCCATGCCCGCGGCTGCACCCGCGGCGAGCAGAGTCTTTCGCTCATGCGGCGTCGTCGGGATCCACTGACCGATGACCGAACCGACCGCGCCGCCGGTGGCGATGATCGGTCCTTCCGCGCCGAACGGGCCGCCGGTGCCGATCGAGATCGCCGCGCTCAGCGGCTTCAGCCAGGTCATCTTCGCGGGGATGCGGCTCTCGTGTTCGAGCACGCGCTCCATGGCTTCCGGAATGCCGTGACCGCGGATCGCGCTCGATCCGTAGCGCGCCATGAACCCGATGATGATCGCGCCGAGCACCGGCACGACGATGACGAAGAGCCCGAGGTGATTGTCCGCGGGGCCGTGTGGAACCAGCGAAAATCGCCCGTAGAACGAGATATTCGTGATGAGCGCGATGAGCGCGGTGAGCACCTGCGCGATCACGGCGGCCGCCAGTGCGAGGAGCACCGCGAGCGCGCAGATCACCATGCTGCGGCGATCGAGCAGGGTCTGGTGTGCATCGATGTGTTCACGCGCGAGCGCGGGTCCGAGCGAGGGCGCGACGGGAAGTCCGTCGGTGCTCGAGTTGGCGGCGAGGTCATCGACCGACATGGCTGACTCGCTTTCGTGCCGTCGTGGCGCGCGGCGCGGCGGCCGGTCGCTTGTGCGCATCGTCCTCGAAGAAGAGCCCGGGGCTGCCCGAGAGACCCATTCCTTCGATCACCGCACCGAGTAGTTCCGAGAGATTCTTGCGCTGCCGCGGTGCGAGGGTCGCGATGGCGCCGAGAAAGCGATCTTGCGCCGAGTCCGGTGCGCGACGAGCAACGCGGCGGCCCTCGGTCGTGAGCGCGAGCGCGATCCGGCGTGCGTCGCGCGTGTCGCGAACCCGAGCGACCATTCCCTTCTCGACGAGGCGGCTCACGACCACCGAGACCGAACTCGGGTCGGTAAACGTGCGGGAGGCAAGTTCGTGAAGCGCGAGTCCCTCGTGATCGCGCAGTCGATGGAGCACGAAGACTTGGGCAGCGGAGAGGCCGGCGGCGCGCTCGGCGTCGCGGCCGGAGATCCGCAGCGCACGAACGAGGTGGCGGATCGCATCGAGGATCGCGCGCGCCTCGGCGTCGCCGGGAGCTATGGACGGTTTCGATTTCATTGGGATCCCATCTATTGGGGCAGCACGCCTCGACCGGCAAGGAGAACCGGCGGACGAGTACGGTCGAATGTCGATGACGGCGACCGTGCGTCCGTTTCGTCTTGATGAGGACGCGAGGGCCCCGGACACCCGCTTCTCGGCATGAGCTTGTCGAACCACGCAAACGGGGGAACGCGCCGATCATCATCGTGAGCTTGTCGAACGACGCAGTGGACCGGCGCGTCCTTCGACTTTGCACTTCGAAGACTCGGCGCTTCGCTCAGGATGAAACGGGGCGCAGCGCCCGACGGACTCACCGCACGGAGAATCCCCAATCGCCCGGGGATTCGTGCGAGGATCGGAACGATTCGCGCCGCGGCCGCGTACACCGAATCGGGACGCGGGCACTGCCGCGGACGCTATTCGATGCACGACTGGAATCGCTCCGAGAAATCAGCGCCGCTCGCGCCTCGCATCGTCGACGAAACACTTCGCGACGGACTGCAGAGCGCCTCGGTACGCACGCCGCCGCTCGGGCGACGCATCGAGTTTCTTCACCATATGCATGCAGTGGGCGTGGACGTCGTCAGCGTCGGGCTTCCTGGCGCCGGGGTTCGGGCGCTGAGTGACGCGGTAGCAATCGTCCGAGAGATCGACCGTTCGGGTATGCCGCTGCGTGCGACCGCGGCCGCTCGAACGATCGCGGTCGACGTCGATGCCGTCGCGGAGACCGCGCAACGCGCCGGCGCGCCGATCGAGCTGTACGCGTTCATCGGGAGTTCGCCCATTCGTCACGTCGTCGAGCGCTGGGACGAAGCGTTTCTCGTGCGTTCGATCCGCGACACCGGCGAACGCGCGCGAGCGTCCGGGCTACCGTTCTGCCTCGTCACCGAAGACACCTCGCGGGCGAGCCCCGACACGCTGACGTCGATCTTCAGCGCCGCGATCGATGCGGGCGTCACGCGGCTCTGTCTTTGCGACACCGCCGGTCACAGCGAACCGCGCGGCGTGGCGACGCTCGTGCGATTCGTGCGCGAGCTACTCGATCGTCGCGGCGCCGACTACGTGGGCCTCGACTGGCACGGACACGACGATCGCGGCCTCGCGCTCGCCAATGCGCTGACCGCATTCGACGCCGGCGTAGAGCGATTGCACGGCACCGCGTTGGGCGTCGGCGAACGCGTGGGGAACGTTGCGATCGAAGCGCTGGTGCATCATCTCGGCGTAACGGGGAGCCGCGCGCCGACTCGGCTCGATCGCGTGCGGGCGTACGCGGACGAAGCAGCGGCAATGCTGGCGATGGACATCTGGCACTTCGCGCCGGTCGTCGGCGATGCGTCGCGGCGCGAGACGCCGTCCCGGTCGGAGAGCGGGCCCGCGGTCGCAATGACGGATGTCGTCGGCGTGCGGCGCGCGCGGTGAAAGAAGGGCGGCAGGCCACTCATGGTGAGCCGCCGCGGGCCGGCACTCGCATCATGGTGAGCTTGTCGAACCTCCACTCGACCGCTGCGGGCGACACCCGGTCGAACTACGGCGCCGACGGACCGCCGGTCATCCCGCCCTCGGGCGCAGCGCCGCCGCTCGTTGCCGGCATCCCCTCGGCGCTCGCGGGAACCGGTCCGCCCGCCGCGAGCGCGATGATCACTTGTGCCGGGAACTGACCGTTCATCGTGAACGGTACGACCATCCGCTGATGACGCCGGCGCCCCGCGAGTTCCATCGTGCCGGCGATCGAGAACGGAATCATCGCGCCATTCGCGTCCGCGCCGCCCGCTGCGAGCTGCGGCCCTAGCGCGGCGGCCTGCATCTGCGCCATCGCGACGAGTCCGGCGCGTGCGACCGCGACGTTGGCGACGATCGGCAACGGACGCTGTGCGGGGAGCACCTGCGCGAACGTCACCCGCGCGCCGCCCACCTGCTGTCCGGCCACCGTCAGCGTGGCGTTCAGGCTGTCGGCCCAGAGATCGTGTGCGTTCGGGTTGTAGACCGTCATCTCGAGACGGAGCGACACTGCGTTGGCGTCGGCGCCCGCGAACTGCGCGACGCGCGCCTGGATCTGCGGAGGTTCGGTGGCTTCGCGATAACGCCCGCCACAGCCGGACGCAGCGGCGGCAGCAACGGCGAAGGTGAATGCGGCCGCGGCGAACGCGCGGCGGGAGACGGGTCGGGTCATCTCGCTAGACTCCGGTGACCCGCGCGAACGGACGCGGGGCACCGGATGATACGCAGACGCCGTTCCGAAATGCTCTCAGGCCGCGCGACGTCCGCGCTTCTCTTTGTCTTCGGCGCGCGAGTACGCCGCCCACGCGCAGAACAGGTGATAGAGCACCGAGGCGATCCCGAAGGTCGGGAGGAACAGCGTGATGCCCAGGATGATCGCGAAGCCGAACCACAGCAGCGCTCGGAAGAAGTCACCGTTGTAGAGCTGTCCGAGCCCCGGGATAACGAACGACAACACCGCTGCGATGCCAGGTCGATTCATTCGATTCACTCCAGTCGCGTCGATCGGCTGGTTTCCCATCGCCTGATGCGCACGCGGACGAACAAGTAAGCACGACCTTCGGGCGCGTCGAGCGTTCGCCCCACGATTTCACGCAAGCCCGCGACGCGAGCGCCCTATCGTCGATCCCCGCCGTGCCGATCCGCCGGACCAACACCCCCCGCGCTCCCTCCGGCGACACGGCCGTGGACGCCACGCGCATCGACGACGCCCGCACCGCGCTGCTCGCGTTCTTCGACGCTCACCGCCGCGACCTCCCCTGGCGCCGCACCGCCGACCCGTTCGCGATCTGGGTGAGCGAAGTGATGCTGCAACAGACGCGGGTCGAGACGGTGATCCCGTACTACCAGCGCTTTCTCACCCGATTTCCCACCGTACGCGCACTCGCCGACGCACCGCTCGACGACGTGCTCACCGCGTGGTCGGGGCTCGGCTACTACCGCCGCGCCCGCATGCTTCACGCAGGGGCGCGCGCGGTGACCGACCTGCACGACGGACGCGTTCCCGATGCGCGCGAAGCCCTCGAATCGCTACCGGGCGTGGGGGCGTACACGGCGGGCGCGATCGCGAGCATTGCCTTCGGCCGGCGCGAGGCGATCGTCGACGGCAACGTCGAGCGCGTGGTGAGCCGGCTCTTCGCGCTCGCAGGCAATCCGCGCGACGCAGCGGGAAAACGCCGGGTCTGGGACATCGCTCGGGTCTTCGCCGACGCGGATCGCCCCGGCGATGTGAACCAGGCACTGATGGAGCTCGGCGCAACCGTGTGCGTTCCGGTCGGGCCGAAGTGCGGTGAATGCCCGTGGCGAACGCAGTGCGCGGCGCATGCGCAGGACGAGGCCGAGCGATTCCCGGAGCTGCCGGCCCGAAAGGTCGTTCGCGAGGAGCGATGGACCGCGTGGGTGCTGGTCGACGACGCACGCCGCGCGCGGCACGTGTGGCTCGAAGCGAACGCGGCCGGGCGATGGGAAGGGATGCTGTTGCCGCGAATGACGCTGGTTTCGGCGACCGCGAAAGCGCGCGCACCGAAGGCCCCGGCGAATGCACGCGATGCGACGCGATGCGCCCCGGTGCGGCACGTGCTCACCCATGCGGCGATGACGATCGAGGTCTACCGCGCGGTCGCAAAGGGCTTCGATGCGAACGAGCCGCGCTGGGTGCCGGTTCGCGATCTCGATCGACGCGCGGTTCCGAAAGTCACCCGGGTGATCCTGGCGGCGGCGGGGATCGCAGCGCAGCCCGCACGGTAAGCACCAACGCAACGAGGAGCAGCGCATCGCCGGCGAGTCGTGCGGCGAGCAGCAGCGAAGCGAACGATGTCGTGTCGGCGAGCTGATTGGCCAGCACGCCGGTGCGCGCGGAGACGGTCATCGACGCGAAGGCCAGCAGCGTACCGGTCGCCGCTGTCAACGACGCCAGCCGAGCGCCGCGCGAGTCATTTGCGAAGCCACGTTCCGCCGCGCGTGGTGCGAGCGCGAAGATCAACGCGGCCTCGATCCAGGCATGGGTGCCGAGTCGATCGATCGCGCCCGGATATCCGTGAAGATGAAACGGCGACGAAGGAACCTGATGCGCGAGCAGATCCCAGCCCCACGCGAGGGCGCCGACCGCGATCGATGCGATTCCCACGCGGACGAGCGGCGCGGCGGCTGACACGGGCGGCAGTGTAGAGACACTGCGGCCCGGTGGAACAAACATCCGGCGCGCATGGCGAGGATGTTAGCGTCGGGCCCCTTCCTTCCCGGCATGGCCGCTCTGTTCGCTGCCACCGCCACCGAGTAAGAATCTCGCGCCCCGGTCGTACGTATAACCGGAGGCTCACGAACCCTCGCGGCGGCCGCGCGCGCGGGCGTGACGCATCACTCTCTTCCCGAGGACGCATGTCATTCAACTCGCTTCCGCTTTCGCATCGCAACGCACGCCTCGCCGGCGTCGCGCTCGCTTCACTCGCCGTGGTCGCAGTCGCAGGCTGTTCGGGGCGGTCGCCTCGGTACAACCGCAACGCGTACAGCAACGGGTACGTCAGCGGAACGCAGTACACCGGCACGCCCGGATACGGTCGCTACCCGGCCGGCGGCGGAAACACGGCCGGCGCCGCGATGCCTCCGACCGCGGCCGGCGCGATGGGCATGGTGCAGAGCGCCGAT
>CBIHQZ010000153.1:0-9777 GCA_966212315.1 uncultured Myxococcales bacterium | reverse complement strand
CTCTTGGTTTCGACGCCCGCTCGAGATCAGCGTGACGTACACGGGACGCGAGCCTTCATACGCGATCAGCATCTGTCGATCGAGATTCACCTCGACCCACTTCTCGCTCGCACCCATGTCCGCCGGCGGCGCGGTGGTGTGCACGAGACGGATGTTGCGCGAGCTGAGGTAGAGCCCGTCGGTCGTCCGGTAGTACTGACCACGTCCGTACGACGTCGGCGGATCGTTGGTGAGGTGGTACACGCTGAGACGCGGCGCGCGCTCGTGCCGCTCGACCGAATGTCCGTCGGCGCCGAGGGTGTAGTTCCACCCTTCGTACGCCGTCATGAACGCGATCGGCAGCGCGTGCTGATCGTCGATGCGCACGCCCTGGAAGGTGGGCGGGTTGTGCAGCGCCGACACCGCGTTGCGCTCGACATAACCGCCGTTCTGCGTGCGCCAGAATCGCCGGCCTGCGCTCGTGGCCTCGCGGTCGACGCTCACGTACATGCCGGTCAGCATTCGTCGCAACAGCGGTGATGTTGCATCGCCCTGCAGGTCTTCGAGACGCACGCCCGCATCGCCCGCTTGCGCGCGATTGGTCACCGCCGCGGCCATCGCGTTGCGCGCGCCGCCATCGGCAGTCGCTTGCGTCTGCGCACCGGTGACGGGCGCAGTCGTCGAGAACACCGCCGGCGTTTCGGTTGCGGACACCGTCGTGTTCGATGCACCCGGCGAGACACCGCCGTCGAGCGATGCCGTCGCATTCGGCGGCGTGATGCCGAAACGCTCCGGCTCCGTTTCGCGCATGTCGGCAACCGACGGAAGCCATCGGTACATCACCGCGGCGCGATACGTCGTCATGTACGCGTACGGAAACGGCTGCGTGAGATCGGGCTGCGCGGGTCGCCGTTCGCCGAGTTCCTCGACGTTCAGTGTCGCCATGCGGTTCAGGCAGAGATAGCCGCCGCCCTGCACTTCGTACCAACCGCGCGAACACCCTTCGGTGCCTGTCGGCTGCGGGCTCACCGTCACGCGCGCGCCGGAACGCAGGTATCCGAGCTTCGGCCCGTGCGTGTCCATGCGCTCGTAGATCGGCACCCAGACCCACAGCGCCATCATCTGCGCGCCGGGCGCGGCGGGTGCGACGGCAGCATCGGCTTCGGCGACCGTCGGGGCGGCGCTCGCATCGGCGTTCTCACCGACGACTGCGGCATCGGCTTCGTTCGCGTTCGCCGCGGCGTTGCCGTTGTTGTCACCGGGCGGCGCTTCGTTGGTCGCGATCCCCGGCGTCATGCGCGCGTTCGTGCGTGCACGGGGACGCTCGCGCCCGAGACGTCGGCCGCCGTTCGTCTGCCCTCGATCGGATTCGATCGCGCTCGCGTCCTGTTGTTCGGACTGCGCGTGCGCCCACAGCTCATCGACCTTCTGGCAGCCCGTGGCCACCAGCAACGTCGCACACAGCATCGGAATGCGAGCACCCTTGCTCATGATCTCCATCCACCTGTTCCGCGGCTCGGCATCGCTCGACGCGAGGTCGGCTCGTATACAGCCCATCTCCACGATCGGCGCAACTTCTCGGACTATTCGCATCGCAACGGCCGAGCCCGCGGAGATCCAATGCGAGTCGCGCGCCGCGGTCGAATGAACGTGCACTCACGCTCGTCCAAGCTCCGCAGCGGTTGGCTTCGATCACGCGCTTCATGCGTGGTCTGGCCCGGTTACCACATCACGGACACTCCACCCCTCGGCTGCTAGAGTGCCGCGAACGGTCGAACCCCCACGGATGGAGCGCGTACGTAGACACACAGAACGGTGGGCCCCGAGACTCGCCCTCGCGATCGTCGCTTCGGCCGCCGTTCACCTTGTGCCCCTGCTCGTGGCACGACGCCTCGCACGCACGGCGCCGCTCGACATCGAGATGCACGTCGACGCCGTGGAGATCGGCCTCGAGCAGGCGCGGCCCGGTGAACACGTCACGCCGCCGGCTGCACCGCCGACATCCGCGCTGCCGACGCAGCCATCGACACCGCCGCCTGCGCCGAGCGCTACGCACGATGCGCCGCGTGAGCATCATCGCGCGCCCGAGCCGCAGACAACCGCTCGTGACACGCTGCCGCCGCTGCCGACACCATCGGCGCAACTGAACGAGCCCGCGATGCAGCTCGCGCATCCGACGCCGCATCTGGTGCAGCCCGAAGACCAGCAACTGCAGCACGACAACACCGCCGCGAACACGGCCGACGCTGGCGCGCCGACCACGATCCCGCTCCCCTCGATGACGAACGCGATCGGCGACGTCGTTGCGATGGTCCCGCGCGGTGCGCTCTTCACGATTCTGATTCGCACCGATCGAGTGCGCGTCGATCCGAACGTGAACGCGGTGCGCAACGTGCTCACGGGTATTCCCGACTGGGACTCGATGCTCGGTGGCACGCAGCTCGATCCGATTCGTGACCTCGACGAGATCGTGCTCGCCGCCGCGAATCCCACCGGCGCCGAAGGACATCCACCCGACTGGTTCGTCATCGCGAAGGGCGCGGGCGGTTCGGATGCAGCGATGCGACGCGCGGTCGAAGCGATGGTCGCGCCTGCGGGTGGATCGGCGCACGCGAGCGAGACGTCATCGATGGCGCCTTCGCCGGTGAATCCGCCGCCGCTCGATGGTGGCGTGGCGAACCCGACCACAATGCTTCCTGATGCGGGGCGCGTTTCGCCGTGGCGCAGCGTGCGCGGCGGGGCGGAGCAGATCGATGTCGAGCGATACGGCGCGCGACGCAGCTTCGTGATGCTCGGTGACGGCACCGCGGCCATCGCGCTTCCAGGGCAGGTCGATGCGTTGTTGTCCGCGTGGTCGCGTCGTGGCGAGTCGATGGTCTCGCGACAAGACCCGCGGCTCTCGATGCTCATCGAAGCGGAAGGCGTGCGGAACACGATCTCGTTCAATACCTGGCGCGGACCGTTCCCGATGCCGACGCGCGCGGCGCTCGGTGTCTATCAACAACGCACCGGCGGCGTCCCGACCGGCGCGGTCGATCTGCGTTCGGAATGGCAATACGACGATCACGCGCAGGCCGAGCACGCACGCGAGATGTTCGAGTACTCGCGAGGGCGCTGGCACGTCATGATCAACGAACGACTCGGGCAGCAGGGAGGGTTGAGTCGTCTGCTCGCCGGCGTTGCGGCGAGCGTGGTGGGCATCGACATCGCGGCGCTCGAGTCGGCGATCGACGCGATGCATTTTCGCGCCGAGGGCGGGCGACTGGTGGTGAGCGCATCGCTCGACGAACGTCAGGTGCGGGCGCTGCTCAATGCGGCGGCGATGGGTGGCGGCGGCGAGCGTTGAGTCGTCGGAGTGCGCGCGAGAACTGGCTCACCACGAACGGATAGATCGCTTCATCTACACCGCGGTGCGTGTTGCCGCATCGACGCGCATCGTGCGGTTCACGAACACCACGCCTTCGCACACGTTGACCGCGTAGTGCCCGAGGGGCAGTGACGCGCGGCCCGAGATCACGCCGCCGTTGCCGTCGAAGCGCGAGAAGTGACAGGGGCACACTGCTTCGCCCGTCGCGTCGGGTGCATCGACGAGGCATCCCTCGTGCGTGCACACTGCGGAGTACGCGAAGAGACCGTTCGCGTCGCGTCCGACGATCACTCGCAATCGCGTGAAGAGGGTCCACGTGCCTGCCGCGAAGTCGCCGACCGGACCGACCGGATTGCCCATGCCCGCGCATGCCGCGCTGATCGCATCGACACCGACATCGGTTTCGATCGCGCTGTCGACTGCGCCGTCGAGCGTGCCGGTCACATCGTTGCCCGCCATCGCGCTGTCGTCGCCGCCGCCGTCTGCAGCAGGCGCGACACCACCGCAGGCGCCGAGTGCCACGCTGCTCGAGGCGAGTACGAGAAGATGGCGACGAGAGATCGAATCACCACGCGACGAATCACTCCCGGCGAAGCTCCACGAAGAGAAGTATTCCGATTGGCACGACCACCCGCGAATCTGCCTCCGCCCGATCGCGGCCGTCCACCGCGAACCGCGGGCCGAACGGACGTGTAAGTTTCGCGCGCGAGCGGCGTTTCAACGGTTGTCAGTGCGAATTCACGATCGGCGCCAAGGATCACCCCGGTCCGCGGTGTCCATCGGAAGCAGGAGACACCCGATGACCTCTCGATCACCTCGCGACGCGCGCCGAGCCGCTGTTGCGTTCGCATGGTTTGCCGTCGCCGCGGCCGCGCCGCTAGCCGCTCACGCACAGAACATCCCCGTCGTACGCATCGCGGTCGGACCCGCGCCGGGCGCTGCGGCCACCGGAGCCGCGGCACCCGTGCGAGTGACTTCCGCGCCGCCCGCCGCTGCGCCGATGGACATCGCACGTGGACCTGCGCCCGCGCCGAACTCCGTCTGGGTTCCCGGCTCGTGGTCGTGGAACGGCGGTTCCTACGGATGGTCGAGCGGGCAATGGTCGATGCCGCCGAATTACGGCGCGCGCTGGATCGCGCCGCGCTGGGAGCGACGCGAAGGCTACGTGCTCTACTACCCGGGCTACTGGAGCAACACCGGCGCAATGGTGCAGCCGTACGCCCCGAGCGTGGCGACATTGAGCGGAACACTTTCGCGCGGACTGCCGATGACGCCGATGGGTGCGTTCTACAACGACTACGCAGTGCCGCTGGTCGCTGGTCAGACCGTCACGTTCGTCGTGCGCGGAGGCGCGTCGTGGAACGGACCGGGCCCGCAGCTCGATCCGCTCGTGCAACTCTACGGCGGCGGAACGCTCCTCGCCGAAGACGACGACGGCGCCGGTGGCCAGGACAGTCGCATCGTGTTCACCGCCGGGTGGTCCGGGACGTTCATGTTGCGCGTGACGTCGTATGGCGCGGGGCCGAGCGAAGGGACCTACACACTCACCGCACAGAGCGGGGCGATGTACGGCGGTCCGTACGTGCCGGCGTACGGCGTGATGTAACGCGCATTCGGCGGCGAGGCGTCGTGCACCACGCGCTCTGCGATTCCGTGAGCCGCGCATCGCGGCGATCGCGGAAGTTGCATCAGCGCGTGCGCCGCGAGCGGCTTTCGCATGTATCGTCCCGCGCGAGGAGCCAAGGACGACATGAATGCGCGCGTGACGGGTGGATGGTTGATCGCGATGGCCGCACTGGCGGGATGCACGGGAACGTCGGAGCCGACAGATGCCGGCGACGTGACCACGAGTGCCGACACGGTCGTGTCGCAAGACGTGCAGCGCATCGACACCGGCAACGACGTCGTGATGCTGGCGGACAACGCGACGTGCGCGAACGCCGCGCCGCTCACCACCGGGACGCCGATCACCAACGCGGATCCCACGCATGGCGGGCCGAATCTTTCGTCGCTGTGCCTCACGAACGCGCGCGGCCGGGTGCTCTATTACCGAATCGCAGTGCCGGCGGGGCAAACGCTTCTCGCCACTGCGACTCCCTCGTCGACGCTCGATGCGGTGGTTCGCATTCTCGACGCGTGCGGCGCGGCGACCTGCGCCGGCGAAGCGGATCGACAGAGCACCGGGGCGCCCGACACCGCGCACTTCTCCAACACCGGCACCGCGTCGGTGGATGCCATCGTTGCGGTCGGCGGATTCACCGCGATGGAGACCGGCACCATCGACGTCTCGGCGCAGCTCCTGACGACGCCGCCCAGCGCGACGTGCGAGAGCGCTGCGTTGGTCGCGAGTGGAACCACGCTTCACGGTGAAAATCTTTTCACCGCGGACTTCGGCGGCGACACCCGTTGCCTCGCCACCGCGTCGGGGTACGAGATGTTCTATCGCGTGCACGTTCCTGCGACGCAGCGGCTCACTGTCACCGCGACGCCGATGGGCGCGTGGAATCCCGTCATCCGCGTGCTCGATTCGTGCGCTGCCACCGCGTGCCTCGCGAGTGGCGACACGGCTGCCGAGGGCGCAGCCGAGACGCTGACGTACACGAACGCCGGTGCCGATGCGGACTTCGTCGTCGCCATCGGCGCGTCGAGCGAGATGCACATGGGGACGTTCGACGCGCTCTTCAGCGTCGCCCCCTGAGTTCGCATCGCGTTGACCTGTTTCGCGCCCCCTCGTTACCCTGCGGCGATGCCGCGCGTGTCGTTCACCCAGAACATTCGGCGACATCTCGACTGCCCGCCCCGCGACCTCGCGGGCGCGACGCTGCGCGAATTGCTCGACGCGTACTTCGCCGAGTTTCCCGGCGCACGCGGATACATTCTCGACGAGCAGGGCGCGCTGCGAAAACACGTGGCGGTCTTCATCGGTGCGACGCAGGTCGACGATCGTCGCGCGCTCGCGGATGCCGTGCCGGTCGATGCCGAAGTCTGGGTGATGCAGGCCCTCTCGGGCGGTTGATGCACGCGGTGGATTCGAACGGAGCAAGAGCACGATGAGCGACCGGTTGTTCGTCACGACGCGCAAGGGACTCTTCACACTCGCGCGCGACGCATCGCGCTGGTCGATCGCGAGCACGCACTTTCTCGGCGACCCCGTCACCGTGGTGCTCGACGACCCGCGCGACGGCGCGTGGTACGCGGCGCTCGATCTCGGTCACTTCGGCGTCAAGCTCCGTCGCTCGCGCGATCGCGGTGCGACGTGGGAAGAGATCGCGACGCCCGCGTTTCCATCGCCGCCCGCTGGCGTCGAAGAGAAGACCACGATGGGAAACCCTTGGCACTGGCGCACCGAGAAGATCTGGGCGCTCGAGGCCGGGCATCCGTCGCAGCCGGGAACGCTCTGGTGCGGAACGGTCCCTGGCGGTCTGTTCGTCTCGCGTGATCACGGCGCGAGCTGGTCGCTCGTGCGATCACTCTGGGATCATCCGGCGCGCAAGACGTGGGGCGGTGCCGGGAACGATCTGCCCGCGATCCATTCGATCTGGGTCGACCCGCGCGATGCGAACCACGTGCTCATCGCGATCTCGACCGGAGGCGTGTGGCGCACGCGCGATGGCGGTGCGAGTTGGAACGTCGTGGGGCGCGGGATGTTCGCGGACTTCATGCCGCCCGAGCAGCGCTTCGATCCCGGTGCGCAAGACGTTCATCACCTCGCGGTGTGTGCGGCGGATCCGTCGCGTGCGTGGGTGCAACATCACAACGGTGTGTTCCGCTCCGACGATTGCGCGGAGACGTTCGTGTCGATCGACGGAATCCAACCCAGCGTGTTCGGCTTCCCGGTCGCCGTGCATCCGAATCATCCCGACACCGCGTGGCTCGTGCCTGCCGCGAAAGACGAACATCGGCTCCCCGTCGATGGACGCGTCGTGGTGAATCGCACGCGCGACGGTGGCAAGACCTGGCAGCAGTTGCGAAACGGACTGCCGCAGGAGCACGCGTACGATCTGGTCTATCGCCACGCGCTCGATGTCGACGAGACGGGTGATCGTCTCGCGTTCGGAAGCACGACCGGTTCGCTGTGGATCACGGAGAGCGGCGGCGATGCGTGGACCACGCTCTCGACGCATCTTCCGCCCGTGTACTCGGTGCGCTTTTCGCGGAGCGGGTGACTCGGGACTCGCTGCGGGTCACCGCACCTGCGCGCACATGAACGCTCGCGCCACGGTCGAGGATCGAAAAGACCATCTACTGTCGGGACGGCGCGAAGCCCGCGCAGTATCGTGTTTCGTCGCGCCCACCCTCCGGCGCGCCGAGACGACGACGCGCGAATGATCCCCACTCGCACTTCCTCTGCGGCTCCTCATCGACTCACCTTCGGCATGGTGCCCGTGGCGTCGGACGACGCGACGCGTGTGCGTCTCGCGGATTTCTGCGGCCTTCTCGGCAAACTCATCGGGGCGATCGTGCTTCCGCATCGTGCTCCGTCGCCGCTGGCACTCGCGTCGGCGGTTCACGCCGGACGTGTGCACATTGCGTGGCTCTCGCCGACGCTGCTCGCGAGTTCGCCACTCGTCGCCGAAGCCGTACCCGTCGCTGCGTCCGTGCGGGAAGGGGTCGCGTCGTATCACTCGGTGCTCTTCGTCGCGGCTGCCTCGACGATCGTGTCGCCCCGTGATCTTCGCGGCTCGCGGGTCGCGTGGGTCGCGCCGACGAGTGCAGGGGGCTACGTGTTTCCACGCATCGCCCTCGCGCGCGCTGGATACGAGCCCAGCACGATCTTCGCATCCGAACGCTTCTACGACTCGCACGCGCGCGTTGCCGACGCGGTTCTCTCGGGAGACGCCGACGTCGGTGCGACGTTCGCGACGTTTCGCGATGGCGATCCGAACCAGCCAATGGTGAACGCAGGCTTCCCGCTCGACGGACGCTTGCGGGTGATCGATCACGCTGGTCCGATTCCGTCCGACGTCATTGCCACGACGCCCGATCTCGCCGCGACGCTACGCGCTGCGCTCGTTCACGCGCTCCACGATCTCTCGCTCACGGACACGGGGCGCAACGCGCTCCAATCGCTGTTTTCCGTACAGGGATTCCAGCCGTTCGCGTCGACCGCTCTCGGTGAGTTGCGAGCCCTGCTCGCAGCGGGACGTGATCTCGGCGTGCTCGGGCCTGCATAGCGAACGCGCTCCGAAGCCACGATTCATCGTGGGCCCGAACACCGCGCGAACACCTTCGCTGCAACTTTCCTCGCTCGCGAATGCAGCGCCCGTCGGGGCATTCGTCATCGGAACATTCCCATTGCGTCGTTGTCGTTGGACCCATGCGCGCCGTCGCCGTGAATGTCCTCGAGGAGCCGCGTGCGCGAAGCATCGAGGTCGGCGTGCGCTGGCACGACACGCTCCGTTCGGTGCATCACGTCACGGGTGCCGCGTGGACGTCGGTGCTCGGCGACTGCGACGCCGGCGTCGAGATCGCGCTGCGCGACGCGGCATTGTGGATGCGTCGTACCAGCGCACCGCCGGCGGTTGCGAACGTCGCGATCGAGCAGGGTGCGCCGCTGAGGATCGACGACGACACGCCCGTGACATTGCGCATCGACGACCTCGTCGTGACCCTGCGCCTCGTGCCGCGCGGCATTCGTGCGCCACGCCGCGCACCGATCGATGCACGCCTTGCCGGGATACTCGCCGCCGTTGCCGCGCTTGCGGCATCGACGATCGTCACGACACGATTGGCCTCCGATCGCGACGATCTTTTCGTCGTCGATCGCGATGACGATCGGCTTCGCGAGTTGAGCCATCTGATCGCGTTCACACACGGAGAGGCGCCGGTGGAGCATCCGATCGAAGCCCCGGACGCAACGACGATGTCGAGCCGACGCGGGGCCGCGCACGATCGTTCCGCCGGCGCCCTCGGACGCATCGATGCGACCCGACACGCCGGGCACTACACGCTCGCCCGGCACGAACGTGACGCAGTCGGCGCACAGGCGCGATGGAACGACGGCAATGCATCGCGCGGCATCTTCGCGGCGCTCGGCCCCGCGGCGATCAGCGACGTCGGCAACGCGTCGACTCCGTTCGGTGCCATGCGCTTCACCGGACGCGACGCGACCACCGCGACCGGCGCGATGACGGCGCCGATGGCGGGCGACGACTTCGGCTTCGACGGACTCGGACGCGCGGGCATCGGGCTGGGTGGCGGCGGGGGCGGAATCGGAACGATCGGCATTGGTCCGCTGGGAACAGTCGGCGCGGGCGCGGGCGCGTGTGGATGCGGCGAAGGGATGCCGAACAACGGACTCGGTATCTACGGAACGATGGGCCGCATCGCCGAACACGCAGTGCATCGCGCGGCACCGCCGGAGGCCACGCGAAGCGTGCCGCGAGTTCGATGCGCGAGCGGCGTCGATCGACCCGAGGGCGGGTGCGACG
>CBIHQZ010000152.1:0-9777 GCA_966212315.1 uncultured Myxococcales bacterium | reverse complement strand
AAGGCTGAGCAAAGTGGTCTGCAAGTAGGGCGCATTCACGAACGCGTCGCGCCATGTGCCGGCGTCACGAACGCGAGATGCACCCTCGTCGCCCTCGCGGAACGTCGGCCCGTGGGTGCAGCACGCGTGGCCGCACAGTGCGATGGCCCGTTCGATCCACGCGTCGAGCGGGTGGTCCGACGACTCGAAGCCGATGAGCAGCACGTGATGTCCGTCGGTCACGACGTTGTTCATCATCGCTTCGGTCGCGTCGAGCAGACGGCAGTTCGACGGATGGAGACCTGATTGCGCAATCGCTCGCGCCGCGTCGACCGCGAGTTCGAGCGTCTCGAAGTGCATGCTCGCGGACGCGCGATATTTCGGCCGGGGATGGACTCGAAGCCACGCCTCGGTGATCACGCCGAGCGCCCCTTCGGAACCGAGCACCAGTCGCTCGGGCTGCGGGCCGGCGCCCGACCCGGGTAAGCGGCGCGTCTCGAACACGCCCGAAGGCGTGAGCATGCGAACGGCTTCGAGCTTGTCGTCGATGTGCGTGTAGAGCGTCGCGAAGTGCCCGCCCGCACGCGTCGCGATCCATCCGCCCACGGTGCTGAATTCGAACGACTGCGGATAATGCCGCAAGGAGAGTCCGTGCAACGCGAGCTGCGATTCGAGTCGCGGTCCCGTAGCGCCGGCTTGCACACGCACCGCGAGTGAAGTGCGATCGACCTCGAGCAAGCGATCGAACGCGCGCATGTCGAGCGAAACGGCGCCACGAAACGCTTCGTCGCTCGGTGCTTCGACGCCGCCGACCACCGACGTTCCGCCGCCGTAAGGAATCAACGCAAGGCGTTCGCGCGCGCACCACTCGAACGCCGCGAGGATGTCCTCGTCGGTGCGCGGAGTAGCAACGACGTCGGGCGCGGGTGAGAAGTCCCCCGCGAAACCGCGCAGCTGGTCGGGAAAGCTACGACCGTACGTGTGATGGATGCGTGCTTCGCGTTCGCTCGTGGTGAACGAAGCGAGTGCAGCCGGGATGCTCACCCGCGCGGGACGCAGCTCGATGCGATCGATGTCCGGAGGTTCGCGGATTACCGGCACGCCGAAACCGAGAAGCTGCTCGGCCATCTGCGCGAAGCCTTCTCGCATGTCGCGCGAAGGAAACCGGTCGGCCCATCCCCAGCCCCAGAAGCTGCGTTCGCGTTCGGACATGGCTTCGCAGCCTACTCGGGTTCGACCGCGCGCGGTTCGCTCAGTGACGCCAGCGGATCGTCATCGGCACGGGTCCGCTCGGACGGGCCGTGATCACCGCTTTGGTCGGCGGAATCCGGGCCGGGTCGATCGCGAACTCGAACTGCTGCAAGAGCATCGCGAACACAACGGTCGCCTCGACGAGCGTGAACACGTTGCCGATGCACATGCGCGGCCCGAGCGTGAACGGGAGATAGGCCCAGTGGCTTCGCGCCTTCACGGCGTCGGGGGCGAATCGCTCCGGATCGAATCGCTCGGGTTCGGGCCAGAAATCGGGGTGTTTGTGGGTGAGGAAGATCGCCGGCATCACCACGTCGCCCGCGCGCACGCGGTACCCTGCGATCGCATCGTCCGCGACGACGTCACGAGCCGCGACCCACACTGGCGGGCGCACGCGAAGGATCTCGTCGATCACGCGTCGCATGTAGGTGAGCTTTTGCACGTCGGCGGCGGTCGGCTCGCGATCGCCCACGACCCGCGCGACTTCTTCACGCATGCGCGCCACGACCTCGGGCTCACGGGCGAGCAACGTGAAGCCCCACGTGAGCAGCAACGCGGTGGTCTCGTGACCCGCGAGAAAGAGGGTGATCGTTTCGTTGCGGACGTCGCGATCGGTCAGCGCCGCGCCGGTGTCCGCGTCGCGCGCGTCGAGCAGCATTTCGATCAATGTCGAAGCGGGCTCGTTCGCTCGCGTGCGCCGGGCCTCGCGGGCCTGCGCCACGATCTCGAGCACCATGCGATCCAGATCGCGCAGCACCCGCTTGAAACGCACGTTTCCCGGCGTCGGCACGAAGAGCGGCAGTTGCATCGGCGAGTTGCCGCGCTCGGACACGAACTCCAGTGCCGACGCGAACGCGCGGCCCGAACGTCCTGCGTGGGCGTCGCCGAGGCGCAGTCCGAAAAGCGTCTGACCGACGACCTCGAGCGTCAGGCACATCATCTCGTGATGCACATCGACGACCCCACCCGACGGATGCTTCGCGCGCATGGCGGCGATCGCGTCGCGCGTGACCGACACCATGTTGGTCGTGAACTTGTTGATGCTCTCGCGATGGAATGACGGCTGCGCAATGCGCCGGCGGGTGCGCCACGCGTCGCCCTCCATGGTGAGCAGGCCCTCGCCGGTGAGCAGCTTGATGTTGTCGTACGAGGGACCCTTTACGTAGTTCTCGCGGCGCGAGCCGAACACGCACTCGATCGCGTCCGGATGCGCCACCGCGAGAATCGAGCGCGGGCCGAGCTGGAAGCGGAACCCATCGCCCCAGCGCCGCCACTCACGTTCGAGAAACTCGATGCCGCCGATGCGGATGAAGTCGGTGATGTTGCCGAGCAGCGGCAGTGCGCGAACGTGCGGTGCTTCGAGGATGCGTGGAGTGGTCGTGGCGGTGGCTTGTTGCGATGGCATGTCGTCGACTCGATTCGTCAGCGGGTCTTGCGCGAGCGCGGCGCGTACAGAGTGATGAAAGCAGCGACCCCGCGTTCGACGAACCGCGCGCGTTCGGCCGGGCGAACGGGGCCGCGTAGTCCGAGCACCACAGGGAAGAAAAGGCCGTCGAAGACGAGCCCCCAGAAGTGCGAGAGGGCGATGTCGATGTCGTCGATGCGAAGACGGCCGCGGCGTGCTTCGTCGCGGAGGATTCCGCGGAAACCCAGCATGTCGAGATGACGCCGTTCGCCGCGGTACGCGCGATTGAGTTCCGGCGAGCGAAGTGATTCGGAGAGCACGACGCGTACGAGTCCGACCAACGTGTCATCGAGCAGGAAGTCGATGCGGTGTCGCGAAACGGTGCGCAAACGCTCGTCGACCGGCAGGTGCGCGAGGAGTCTGGCTTCGTCGGGGGGCACGAGCTGCGTCCAGAAGCCGGCGATCACCGCGTCGTAGAGAGCGTCTTTACTCGGGTAGTGATTGTAGAGCGTGCGTTTGGAGACGTTCGCGCGGGCGGCGATCGAATCCATGCTCGTCGTGTGGAAGCCGCGCTCTCGGAACTCGTCGGCCGCGGCAGCGAAGATGTCCGCGCGTTTGCGCTCGCTGCGAGTGGGCTCGGTGCGGGGCGCGGTCACGGTGGGACGGTGGTAGCGCGCGAAGAATCGAAAGTAAACGGTACGGTGTAGTTTCCCTCGGACTCGCACGGTGAGCGCGCCATTCGCCGCCCCCCGTGCGCGTCACGAGACGGACTTCAGTTCAATCGCGCCCGCGTGAACTTCAGCTCTCCGTTCGCCCCCTTGCTCACCTGGATGGTTTCGCCGGGGCCGAACTCGCCGCCCAGGATTTTCTGTGCGAGCGGGTTCTCGAGATGCTGCTGGATCGCGCGCTTGAGCGGTCGCGCGCCGTACACCGGATCCCAGCCGACTTCGCCGAGGTAATCCTTGGCGCTGTCGTCGAGCACGATGTTCAGTTCGCGCTTCGCCAGCCGCTGCGCGAATCGCTGCAGCTGGATGTCGACGATCGAACGGATCTGTTCCTTCTGCAGCCGCTTGAAGATGATCACTTCGTCCAAGCGGTTCAGGAACTCGGGACGGAACGCGCGACGCAGATCGTCGGTCACCGACTTCTTGATCTCGCTCTCGTCGTCGAGCGCCATGATGTGCTGACTCCCGACGTTCGACGTGAGGATCAGCACCGCGTTCTTGAAGTCGACCGTGCGCCCCTGCCCGTCGGTGAGCCGCCCGTCGTCGAGCACCTGAAGCAGTGTGTTCCAGACGTCGGGGTGAGCTTTCTCGACTTCGTCGAACAAGATCACGCTGTACGGCCGGCGCCGCACTTGCTCGGTGAGCTGCCCGCCCTCTTCGTAGCCCACGTATCCGGGCGGTGAGCCGATGAGTCGCGCGACGGAGTGCTTCTCCATGTACTCGCTCATGTCGAGACGAACCATCGCGCGCTCGTCGTCGAACAAGAACTCCGCCAGCGCACGCGCAAGCTCGGTCTTTCCCACGCCCGTCGGACCGAGGAACAAGAACGATCCGATCGGGCGGTTCTCGTCGCCGAGGCCCGCACGCGCGCGCCGTACCGCATTCGACACGGCAGTCACGGCCTCGCCCTGACCGACGACGCGCATCTGCAGCTTGCTCTCCATCCCCAGCAGCTTCGCCTGCTCGCTCTCGAGCATCTTGGTCACCGGGATGCCGGTCCATTTCGCGACGATCTCCGCGATGCTCTCGGGCGTGACTTCTTCCTTCAAGAAGCTCTTGCCCGTGGTGTGCGCCTTCTCGATCGATTCTTGCGCCGCCGTCAGCTGACGTTCGAGATCCGGCAACACGCCGTACTTGATCTCCGCCGCGCGCCCGAGATTCGCCGTACGCGTCGCCTGCTCTTCCTCGAGACGTGCCTGTTCGATCTTCTCCTTCACGCTGCGAACCTTCGCGATCGATTCCTTCTCACCGAGCCATTGCGCCTTCATGCGCTCCGACTCTGTCTTCAGATCGGCGAGTTCGTGGCCCAACGCTTCGAGGCGCGTCTTGCTGGCGCGATCGCTTTCTTTCGTCAGCGCCTGCTTCTCGATCTCGAGCTGCGTGATCTTTCGCATCAGCGAATCGATTTCCACCGGCATGGAATCGATCTCCATGCGCAGCTTCGATGCCGCTTCGTCGACCAGGTCGATCGCCTTGTCGGGCAGGAATCGATCGCTGATGTACCGATTCGAGAGCGTCCCGGCCGCCACGAGCGCCGCGTCCTGGATGCGAATGCCGTGGTGCACTTCGTACTTCTCTTTGAGTCCGCGCAGGATCGCGATCGTATCCTCGACCGACGGCTCGCCGACCATCACCGTCTGGAAACGCCGTTCGAGCGCGGCATCCTTCTCGATGTACTTGCGGTACTCGTCGAGCGTCGTCGCACCGATGCAGTGAAGCTCACCGCGGGCCAGCGCGGGCTTGAGCATGTTGCTCGCGTCCATCGCGCCATCGGCCTTCCCCGCGCCGACGAGCGTATGCAACTCGTCGATGAAGAGAATCACGTTGCCCGCAGCCTCGATCTCCTTGAGCACGGCCTTCAGGCGTTCCTCGAACTCGCCGCGAAACTTTGCGCCCGCGACGAGTGCGCCGAGGTCGAGCGCGACGATCTTCCTGTCACGCAACGATTCCGGAACGTCACCGCGCGCCACGCGCTGCGCGATGCCTTCGACGATGGCGGTCTTGCCGACGCCCGGTTCACCGATGAGCACCGGGTTGTTCTTGGTACGGCGCGAAAGCACCTGCATCACGCGGCGGATCTCGTTGTCGCGGCCGATGACAGGATCGAGCTTGCCGCGGCGCGCTGCATCGGTGAGATCGCGCGCGTACTTCTCGAGCGACTGGAACGTCCCCTCGGGATCCTGCGACGTCACGCGCTGACTGCCGCGCACCTCGCGCATCGCGCCCATGAACTTCGCTTCGTCGACGCCGTGCTTCTTGAACACCGCGGCGATGTCGCGATCGCTCTTCAGCGACGCGAGCACGATGTGTTCGACCGAGACGAAGTCGTCCTTGAGAGTCTTCGCTTCGTCTTCCGCTTTCTGCAGAAGTTCGCGGGTGCGACGCGAGAGCCCAGGCTCGGAGCCGCCCTGCACGCGCGGAAGCCTGGTGAGCGCCGCTTCCAGGTCAGCAGTGAGCGCGCGCGGATCGACACCGGCCTTTTGGACGAGCGCTGGCGCGATCCCGGATTCCTGACGCATCAGCGCGACGATCACGTGCTCGGGAAGCAACTCGGGGTTGCCGCGACGCTCCGCTTCGCTCTGTGCGTCGGCCAGTGCCTCGCGCGACTTCGTGGTGAATCGATCGATCCGCATGTGAACCCTCCGTGTCGGCACGCAGGCACGACCGTTCGACCACACGAGATGCTTCGCGCAGCCGTCCGTGTCGGGCTAGGCACGCCGCGGCTTCGGGGCCTCGTTCGTGCCGTCACTGCTCGCGACGAGTCGCAAAGTAGCCACCGGCATCGCCCATGCAATAGGGCTCGCCAGAATTTCTCTTCGGACGAGTTCTCGGCGACGCGATCGCGCTCGCCGGCTCACCCCGGCCCGACGGAAGGCTCCAACGAAGCCACGCTTCGCGCGGGTGCCGGGAGGGCGCGCGTGGCAGCGCGTTGCGCGAAGCGGATCTCGTCGAGTTGCGATTTCAACGCCGCAAGGGTCCGGCGACGGTCTTCGATCTCGTCGAGGCCCGGCCAGTGTGCGAGCAGCCCGCGCGCGACCGCACCGACGCCGAGTATCGCGATCGCGAGGGGCCACGAGGCGATCGACTCGGCCGCCATCACGATGAATGCGGTCGCCGCGGTGACCGCCACGATCGCGCTCGATGCGTAGCGACGGATGCCGAATGCCGCGCGCAACTCACGCCGCACCGCCCGCACGCGTCGCTGCACGACGCGCCGACGGGCATCGAGCGGCAGCATCGCGACATCGATCGTCGCCAGCGGTCCGGGCACTGCCACGCGCGCCTCGAGCAACCGCTTCTCGTCGCTGAGCGAGCGATTCTCGTCCTCGAGCGCTTCGATGCGCGCCAGGGCCGCGTCCAACTGGTCGCGGTAGGCGCTGCTTCCGTTCGCGCTGAATCGATCGCGACGCGGTGCCATGCGGTTCACTCTACGAGGTGCGATGCATCGACGCCGTCGGGGGGCGCGCGTCACCGAACGCAGATCATCCGAACGCAGCGACTCGCATTCCGCGGATGAATCGCAAGCGGGAGAAAGACACGCGCCACCAGGACGATTGTCCTGATGGCGCGTGTGAATCGAAGACGAACGGATCGTCGGCCGAATTACTCGGTCGTCGTCACGTCTTGGTCGTTGGTGGTCTCACCGGTGCACGCGACGGCAGTCGCGGCGAGGCCGGCCAGGGTCAATCCGACGATCACGATGCGGAACAGCTTGCTCATGTCTCTCTCCTTATTCGAAGCCGCCGCCCTCACCGAACTGGATGCCCGGTCAGGCGAGGACGGCACTGCGGCGCCCTGCGTCGCCACAGGACGGTTTTCGACTCGCTTCGCCACGAATGACGCGCTGATCGAAAACATATGACGCGGTTTTAATCCATTTCGCGCTCCGTGCGCAAAATTACATATTCCCGCGGCGTATGGCTGTTTCAGCCGATCAACGCGATGCAGCGTGGGGACCCGCAGCTTGCGTCCGGCGCGCGTCTCGCGAGGGCGTCAATGCCGTGACGGCGTGACCGAACGCCCCATGCCTTTGTGCTGAATCCGTCGAGAGATCGGTGCGGCATCGCTCTTGCGTCGCAGCACGCGCGATGGGGCGGCACTCTCGATCGAAAGCGTCTCTAGGCTGCGTCGCGATTGCGTTGTCGATCGCAGGGTGCGGCGCGCGCACCGGACTTCTCGTCCCACCGGTCGACGTCGCGCCCATCGAAGCCGACGTGGCCCTCATGTGCCGTCCTGTCGACGACGGCTGCGGCACCGACGAACTGTGCGGCAACGGCGCCGATGACGACTGCGACGGGATGGTCGACGAAGGGTGCGCGTGTTCGCCGGGGGCAGTGCAGTCGTGTTTCGCCGGACCGCCAGGGCGGCGTCGTGTCGGCGCATGCGTCGATGGCGCGCAATCGTGTGGATCGTCGGGCGTGTGGAACCCCTGTCACGGTGGCGTGCTCCCGCATCACGACGACACTTGCGACGGCGCCGACAATCTATGCACCGGCTGTTCGCACGATCTCGCGTGCCCGATCACGTGCCCCGCGCCGGGTGATCCGCGCGTTCCCAATGGCGCACCATTTCGTCCGTACGCGCTCGACGGGCGCGCCTTCTTCGCGGGCGAAGCACGCGGCTGGCAATGGAGCATCGAGGGCGGCCCGTGCGACGCGCTTTCGCAGCAACCGAGCTATTTCCTCGCGCGCGCGCAATCGCCGGATGCTGTGTTCACGCCGCGCATCTCGGGGGACTACACCGTCACGCTCGACGTCGTGAGCGCGAGCGGCGAGCACCTGCGTTGCACCTTCGTCGTCCACGTCGCCGGCCCCGGTGTGCGCATCGAGATGTGCTACCCGGAGAACACCACGCGCGATCTGGACCTCTACGTGCACCGTCCCGGGAACACGCGGCCATGGTTCGACGAGGGGACGTCCTCGGTCTACTCGGCGAGTGCCGACGCTTGCTCGTGGCACAACTGCGAAGCGCATCTTCGTTCGTACATCGGCACCACGTCGTTGCCGCGCGCCGACTGGGGCTATTCGCGGTCGCCGCTCGCCGAGTGCGAAAACGGCCCGTACGGAAGCGAATGGCGCGCGCTCGGCTACTGCGCGAACCCGCGACTCGATCTCGACAACAATCTTCGCGAAGGCATCGGCGTCCCCGAGAACATCAACATCGACACACCGCGCGACGGCGATGCGTTCCGCGTGATGGTGCAGAACTTCAGCGGTCATCTCGCGCATCCGCTGGTGAACGTGTACTGCGGCGGACGCCGGGTCGCGACGTTCGGCGAGACGCCCGACGAGGTCGCGGACTTTCACGGCGATGCGGGCGATCACAGCTTCGGTGCGATGTGGCGGGTAGCGGACGTGACGGCGCACGTCGACGCGCGCGGAACGACGACCGGTTGCGAGGTCGCGCCGATTCACCCGGCCGGGGCGGCGAGCGGGTACGCGATCACACAGGGCGATCCGTCGTACTGACGTGAGCTACGCGAGGACTCCGAGCGCGCGCGCGGAGCGGGTGAAGGCATCGACGGCGCGATCGACTTGCGCCGGGGTGTGCTGCGCGCTGAGTTGCACGCGAATGCGCGCCTCGCCCTTCGGCACGACCGGGAACGAGAAGCCGATCACGTAGATCCCCTCCTCGAGCAACTTCGCCGCGAGGTCGGCCGCGCGCTTCGCATCGCCGATCATCACGGGCGCGATCGGATGGAACCCAGGTTTGATGTCGAACCCGGCGGCGCTCATGCCTTCGCGGAAACGCTTCGCGTTCGACATCACGCGCTCGCGAAGATCGCCGCTGCGATCGAGCAGATCGAGCACCGCGACCGATGCTCCGGCGATGGCCGGCGCGATCGAGTTGGAGAAGAGATACGGGCGCGAACGCTGTCGCAGCAGTTCGACGATCTCGCGACGCCCGGTGGTGAAGCCGCCCGACGCGCCGCCCAGTGCCTTGCCGAGGGTCGAGGTCATCACGTCGATTCGCGACATCACGCCGAAGTGCTCGGGCGTGCCGCGCCCTGTTTTGCCGATGAAACCGGTGGCGTGTGAGTCGTCGACCATCACCAGCGCGTCGTACTTCTCGGCGAGGTCGCAGATCACGTCGAGCTTGGCGAGATACCCGTCCATCGAGAACACGCCGTCGGTCGCGATCATTCGCAGGCGCTTGCCCGCGGTCTTCTTCAACGCGGCCTCGAGTTCGTCCATGTTGCCGTTGGCGTAGCGATGACGCTCGGCCTTGCAGAGACGAACGCCGTCGATGATCGATGCGTGATTGAGCGCGTCGGAGATGATCGCGTCGTCCTCGCCCAGGAGCGTCTCGAAAAGGCCGCCGTTGGCGTCGAAACACGACGAATAGAGAATGGTGTCTTCGGTGCCGAAGAAGCTCGAGACGCGCGCTTCGAGTTGCTTGTGGAGATCCTGCGTCCCG
>CBIHQZ010000151.1:0-9791 GCA_966212315.1 uncultured Myxococcales bacterium | reverse complement strand
CGTGCTGGGACTTCGTCGACTCCGTCACGGTGTCCATCGAAAGCAACACGCAGGGATCGACGCTCCCACCGGTTCAAGTGGCGCACGCGACGACGCCGGGTTGCGTGACGACGCTCACGCTCGACACCGAGCCGTCCATCGATCTCGGCCCGTACGTGAATCAGGGCTTCACGCTGGTGGTCACCGCGCACGGAATCCCACCCGCGCAGAACGTGACGTTCCACGGGAGCTACACCGTCACTCTGTCGGTGCTCTGACCGTCGATCGAACGCGCGCGGCGGGCTCGATATACTGGCGCTCGCCGCGATCCAAGGATCTCTTCCCGATCGTGGTCGAAAGACCCGCGATGACGAGCCCGCTCAACCGCTCGACCTTTTCTCGATTCGCACGGCTCTGGCCATTCACCGCATTGGCAGCGGTCGCGTGTGCCGCTTCACCATCCGCCGCGCCGACGCCGCAGATGCACGCGACGATGGCACTCGGCGCTGCACCATCGAGTGGCGTCGTCGACATCGCGTGGAACGACACCGCGGTGGCGTTTCGCGCGCAGTCGCATGCCGTGATCGCGGTGCGTTGCCCGCCCGGAGGACGACCTTCTGCCGTCGTCGGCACCGACGTGTACACCGACGACTCGTCGATCTGCACGGCCGCACTGCATGCCGGGCGCGTGTCGCTCGCAATGGGCGGCGTCGTGACGATCGAGTTGCGACCGCCGGCCGACGGCTACGTGGCGACGTTGCGCAACGGCATCGCGTCGAGCACCCGCGCTCGTGCGGCCGGAAGCTTTTCGTTCGCGGAAGGGCCCGCACCCGGCCTCTACGCGGCGCCGCTCGGGGTCATGGCGCCGAATCCAACGCCGCCGCCCGCGGATCCGTGGACGGTGACCGCCACTGCGTTTCGAGGCTCCATCGGCATCGCGCACTCGATGGACTGTCCGCCCGGCACGCCGCGCACCGTGTGGGGCACCGACGTGTACACCGACGACTCGTCGATCTGCTCTGCCGCGCTGCACGCGGGGAGGATCACCGCCGCCGACGGCGGGCCCGTGACGTTCTTCGCGCTCCCGGGACGCGACATGTATTTCGCGTCGGAACGCCACGGCGTGACGAGCACCGACTACGGCACCTACCCGGGGAGCTTCGCGTTCGATCGCACGCCGCAGGAATCGACATACGCGGTGCCGCCCGGCGTGCGCCTGATCAACGGTTCGTTCAACGCGACGACGTTTCGCGGCGAACACGATGCGAAGCGCTTGTTCTGCCCGCCGGACCTCGCGTTGCACACCGTGTGGGGCAGCGGTGATTACACCGACGACTCGTCGATCTGCTCGGCCGCGATTCATGCCGGTCGCATCGATCGCGAGCGTGGCGGCGCGGTCGTGTTGCGTCCCACGCGCGGGCGAGCCGCGTATCACGGGAGCACCGCGCACGGCGTGACGACGCAGGACTACGGAACGTTCGCGGGGAGCTTCGTGTTCGAACCCTGATTCGCGTCGGGCGAACGGTGTGCCCGCGAACGAACCTCGCGCGCGATGAGCACGCGCACGCTAGGCTCCGCGAGCCGTGCGCGAACGCTCGTCGATCACCGCGTTGCTCGGTCCGACGAACACGGGCAAGACCCACCGCGCCGTCGAACGCATGCTCGATCACCCGACGGGGATGATCGGGCTTCCGCTGCGTCTGCTCGCACGCGAAGTCTTCGATCGGATCACCGCCCGCGTCGGCGAAGAACGCGTCGCGCTCATCACGGGCGAAGAGAAGCGCGTGCCGAAACGCCCGGCCTACTGGGTGTGCACCGTCGAAGCGATGCCGCTCGATCACACGGTCGACTTCGTGGCCGTCGACGAGATCCAGCTCGCGGCGCATCCACAACGCGGCCACGTGTTCACGCAGCGATTGCTGAGCGCGCGCGGCACATCGGAAACGTGGTTTCTCGGCAGCGATTCGATGCGTGAGATCGTGGGCGAACTGGTTCCGCACGCGACGATCGTGAGCCATCCGCGCCTCTCGAATCTCACCTTCGCCGGCTCGCTGCGATTGCCGAAGCTCCCGCCCCGCAGCGCCGCGGTGGCGTTCTCCACCGAGCACGTGCACGAACTCGCCGAGCGGGTGAAGCGTGCATTCGGCGGCGTCGCGGTGGTGCTCGGCGCATTGTCGCCACGAACGCGCAACGCACAGGTCGCGATGTTCCAGGCCGGCGAGGTCGACCATCTCGTGGCCACCGATGCGATCGGCATGGGACTCAATCTCGCGGTCGATCACGTCGCGTTCGCATCGCTGCGCAAGTTCGACGGGCGCGAACAACGCGAACTCGACCCGAGCGAAGTGGCGCAGATCGCGGGGCGCGCCGGGCGCTATCACAACGACGGAACGTTCGGTGCGGTGTCGCCACTGCAGTTCCCCGAATCCCTCGCGGCGCTGATCGAAATGCATCGCTTCCCGTCGGTGCGTCGCTTGATCTGGCGAAACGACGACCTCGATTTCACATCACTCGATGGGTTGATCCATTCGTTGAAGCGCCCGCCGCCGTCGCGATTGCTGCGATTGATCGACAACCCCGAGGACACCGAGGCGCTGCTCGCGCTCGCGACCCGTTCCGAAGTGCGCGCACACGCCAACGGCGCCGAGTCGATTCGCCTTCTCTGGGATGTCTGCACCGTGCCGGACTTCCGCAAGCTGCTCTTCGAAGCGCACGTCGCGTTGCTCGCGGAACTCTTCGTGCAACTCGCGGGGCCGGCTGGTCGCATCGACGAAACATGGCTCGAAGAGCGCATCGCGTATTGCGACGATCCGCGCGGCGATGTCGAGACGCTACTCGGACGCATCGCGGCCGTCCGCACGTGGACCTACGTCACCAATCGTTCGGGGTGGATCGAACACGGCGCGCAGTGGCAGGCCCGCGCGCGCGATGTCGAAGACCGATTGAGCGACGCGCTCCATGCGGCGCTCGTGCAGCGCTTCGTCGATCCTTCGCGCCCACGGCGCACAACGCATGCGGCTCGGCCGCGAACACCGCCGCGTACGCCGACCGATGAACACGTCGCCGCGCCCCACGCACCGAAGGGTCACCCGTTCGCGGCGCTCGCCTCGCTGCGCGACGCGATGAGTCCCGAGCCAACCAGCGCGCCACCGAGTGACGAAGCGACTCGCCACGACTGGATCGAGTCGCTCGTCGACGCGCCCTTCGACCGGTTCGACATCGACGCGCGCGGCCGCATCTCGTTCGACGACGCACTCGTCGCGCAACTCGTTCGCGGAACGCGGCTGATTCTTCCCGACGTGAAACTCGTCGAAATCGAGGGTCTGGGCGGCGGTGCGCAAGCGCGCATGTTGCGACGCCTCGTGGCCTTCGCGCGCGACTGGGTCGGTCACTTGCTCGCCACGTTGCGTGACTTCCCCATCGAGTCGTTGTCGCCGTCCGGACAGCGCGTCGCGTACCTGCTCGAGCAGTCACTCGGCGCGGTGCGCACCGTCGCGCTCGAACAACATCCGGCTTCGTTCACGACCGCCGACCGCGCATGGCTCGCGCGCGCCGGGATCGTCATCGAGCGCGACGTCACCTATGTCCGCACGCTGCTCGAGCCACACGCACTCGAGGCACGTGCGACCCTCGCCGAGGCCTGGTTCGGTCGCATGCGGATCAACCCCTCGCCCACCGCGGCGTCCTTTCGTCCGGGGCCGCGCGATCTCGACGGCGAGCGCCTCCTCGCGATGGGGTATCTCCCGCGCGCGGGCTACGCGGTTCGGATCGACGTGTGCGCAGCCGCTCACTCACTCTGCACCGAGCTGGGTGTGGAGGGCGTTCCGCTCGATCGACTCGCGCGTCTGCTCGAAGTGCCCGCGGACGAAGCTCGCAAGGTTGCGCGCGCGATCGCCCCCGATGCGCCTCGTGACACGTCCGGCGACGACGTCGCCGCGAGCAAGCGCCTCAGTCACGTGCTGCGCCACGCGCCGAATAGCATCGGCATCACGCTCGACGCGCATGGATGGATCGACGTCGATACGCTACTCGAAGCGCTCGCGGCCCACGGTCCGTCTCTCGCGCGTGATCGACTCGAACGCATCGTCGCGCGCAGCGACAAGCAGCGGTTTGCGTTCAGTGAAGACGGCTCGCGGATCCGCGCCAATCAAGGCCACTCGGTCGCGATCGATCTCGCGCTCCCGGCGGCGGAACCGCCGGCGACGCTCTATCACGGCACCGCGATCGATCGCGTCGAACGGATCGTGAAGGAAGGTCTGCATCGAGGACGTCGCCACGACGTGCATCTCAGCGAGCGCGAGGACACTGCGCGCGCGGTCGGTGCGCGACATGGCAAGCCGGTGGTGATCGCTATCGATGCAGCGGCAATGCGCCGCGACGGCTCCGTGTTCCGTCGAAGCGCGAACGGCGTGTGGCTGATACCGCACGTTCCCGCGCGGTATCTGCATGTGGTGAGTGATCTCGAGAAGACGTGAGCGCGCGGCTGCGCGTCACTGAGGCGCGAGTGCGACGCCGCGGAAGATCGTGTTCATCGTGGCGCTCGTCACGGTGGTGCACACCGGTGCGGTCAGCGCCGAGACGTCGGTGCACGACACGAGCGAGTTCATCGACGTAGCCGACGTGGTCGCGGCGAGGGTCACCGTTCCTGCAGTGGTGACGAACGCGGCGAGACCGCGCGTGCCGCCCGCGAGACCCGTCGCCGACAGCGAAGCCACCCACATGCTGGTCGTCGGGTTGAACGTGTACTTGTGGATACCGCCGCCAGTCGCCGCATCGTCCGCGACGTAGAGCACGTCAGAGGCGAACCCGCTCTCCGCTGCCGTCACGAGCGCGAATCCGTAGGTGCCCGTCGCCGTCGGAACCCCCGGCAAGGCGGTCGCCGTCTGGCCCGCGGTCGTCGGCGTGCCGGTGCCGATGGTGAACACGGTCGCGAACGCGCCGCTGCCCGACGAAGCGTAGAGCTGACCACCGAAGATGTTGATCACGCGTTCCGACGGAGGCATCGCCGCGATGGCCGTTCCCATCGTCGCGCCGAGCGTTGCGTAGTACGCGCCGCCCGTCGTGGTGTTGCCGGTACCACCGACCCAGAACGCGCTGCCGTCGCCCGTGGCCGCGCCGCGCACGCTGGTCATGTCGTATGCGTTGGTGAGCGCGGTGGACGTGTCGACCATTCCGGCGGCGTCGACGCGCGCAACGACGCGTGGGGTGCTGGCCGCCGCGGTCCCCGCGATGCCGGCCGTAAAGGGCGCGGCGCCGTAGCCCGCGAGCACCACGTAGTGACCATCGGTCGAACGCGAAAGCGCGCCTTCCGACGACGACGTGCCCGAGATGGTGAGCGGATAGTTCGCCCCGGATCCCGACTGCGGCAGCGAGATCGATCGGGCGCGCACACCCGTCAGCGAGTACTCGTCGAGGAAGACCGGCGAGCTGCCGGTGCCGAGCGGATTCACGCCGTCGCCGACGCGGACGACCATCACGCGCGGACCCATTCCGGCATCACGCTCGGGCCCCGTGTCGACGGTGATCATCACGTCGCGAACATCGGCCCTCGATGCGTCGGTGCCGGCGTCGGTCGTCGCGACGTCCATCACGTCCATCGCGGACGAAACGTCGATCACATCGGTCGCAGGCATAACGTCTTGCGCGTCCATCGCCGCGGGGGTGTCCATTGCGTCGGTCCCGGTCTGCGTATCGGCCGGCACGTCGATCGGCGCGGCGTCTTGCGCGTCGGTCGTCGTCACATCGCGCACGTCCGCGGTGCCGCTGTCGCGCGCGTCTGTGCGGGCGTCGACCGCGGAATCGACGGCGGCATCCGTGGTGCGATCGGGCCCGCACGCCGACACATAGCAACCCATCGCCGCGAACATCACGGCACTCAGTCGATCGATCTTCTTCATGGCTCTTCCGGTGGTGGGAGCACAGCGACCGCGAGGCCGCCCTGCGTGGCGTCTCATTCGCTCAGCACCGGCGGGAATGCAAGCCACGAACAGGCGTCGGCCGGCTTGACGAAGCGCGAGGGTTTCGGGCGCTACCCGGCCGTCTTCGGTGCGCGGCGTGCGAAGTACGAGACTGCATTCCCCACGATCGCAGCAGGGATCAGGAACGGCACGAAGAGTGTTCCGGTGATCAGTCCGGCAGCGATCGCCCCCGCGAACAAGACCACGTCGCTCGCGGTGGCGGCGTGATTCTCGATCAGCGACATCGAGCGCTGCGCTTCGTCGACCCGGCGGGCCAGCAGCGCATCGTCATACTGTTCGCGGTACAGGTTTCGCGAATGACGCCCGCGCACGAACGCCTTCCAGATTCGCTTCGGCATGTAGAACATGCCTGCAGCCATCCCGCCGAGGTTGAGCTGCCACGCAGCGAAGTGGTCCGCGCATCCGCTGCCGATCTCCCACGCGGAGATCTCGAACTCACCGGCGACATCGGTTTCGTACCCGGTGAGCACGTGATGCAGGTCGTGATAGCGCACGGCGCGCAAGCGCGACTTCGTGTTGGGAAACGGCATCGGGATCGGCCCGAGTTTGAAGTCGACCCACGCGTCGTTGTAGCCGCCGTCGGCGCCGAATCCGTTGGTCTCGAAGTACCGATTGCGGGCCTGGACGAGCGTGTCGCTGGGGGTGGGATCGAAGTGGGTCATGGTGCTTTCCTCCGAGTGGCTGGCTTTGAACGACGATGATTCGTGTCGATACGAAGGTGATGCGCGATCGCGGCCCGCAGGTCGTCGCACGCGGGCTCGACCGCCACGCCGTGCGCAACCGACAGCACGGCGCCGAGATAGAGCGCGAAGACATCCGCGGCGAGTGACTCCGCGGTGCGCTTGCTCTCCCCGACTTCCCCGCGCTCGATCGCCGAGGCGATGTCCGCGGCGATGCGTCCGATGAACTCGAGCGTGAACTGGATCGTGTTGGCGTCGGTCGCCGGAAACAAGATCTCGCGGAGCAACCGGCGCGAGACGCTGCGATCGACGGCGTAGAACTCGAGCAGGCCGGTGAACAGATGCATCAGTCGCGGGAGCAACTGCGCGCGCGTGCGGAGACTCGCCACGCGATCGGCCAGCACGCGGGTGATCTCGTCGCGGAAGACGAACTGCACGAGATCGTCTTTGTCACGAACGTAGAGGAACAAGGTCCCCGCCGCGATTCCCGCTCGATCGGCGACCTCGCGCGTCGTCGTCGCGTCGATGCCCTTCTCGCGCCAGAGCGCGAGCGCTGCGTCGCGGATGCGGGCGGCCTTGTCGGCCTTGCTCGCTTCGCGTCGGCCGCCGGTTTTGTTGAGCGTGCTCATGAATGACTGTACTCAGGAATGAGCATACTCATCTTTACTCCGGTGGCAAGAGGTCCCGCGCGATTCGACGAACCGCGCACGCCACGCGATGTCTTCCCCGGCAACGCGCTTCCCCGTAGCGTTGTCGCCCCACATGACGACGCGCGCGCGGATCCCCGAACAAGGCCTCGACAAGACCCAGCTGCTCTCGACGATGGAGACCTTCCGCGAAGGCGATGCCTCGTGGAAGACGGGCCGCACCTTCAGCATGGTGTACTTCGCCGGCGAGGAGCACCTCGCGTTCCTGAAGAACGCGCACAATCTCTTCTTCAGCGAGAACGGCCTGAACCCGATGGCGTTCCGCTCGCTCCAGAAGATGGAGCGCGAGGTCGTGCAGATGACCGCGTCGATGCTCAACGGGCCATCGAGCGCCGTGGGCACGATGACCTCGGGCGGCACCGAATCGATCCTGCTCGCAGTGAAGACCTACCGTGACAAAGCGCGCGCCGAGAAGCCATGGGTCAAGCGCCCCGAGATTCTCGCGCCGACGACCCTGCACGTCGCGTTCGACAAGGCGTGTCACTACTTCGACGTCACCCTCAAACACGCGCCGCTGGCGGACGACTTTCGCGTCGACGTCGATGCGATGCGCGCGATGGTCAACAAGAACACCATCCTGCTCGCCGCATCGGCGCCGCAGTATCCGCACGGCGTGATCGACCCGATCGCCGACGTCGCCGCCCTCGCGCGTGCGCACGATCTTCCGATGCACGTGGATGCCTGCGTGGGTGGCTTCATCCTGCCGTGGGTCGAGAAGGCCGGGTATCCGCTTCCGCCGTTCGACTTCCGCGTCGATGGCGTGACGTCGATGTCGGCCGACGTGCACAAGTACGGCTTCGCCGCGAAGGGCGCCTCGGTGCTGCTCTATCGCGACATGAATTTTCTTCGTCATCAGTTCTTCGTCGCGACCGACTGGCCCGGCGGGATCTACGCGTCGCCGACGATGCCCGGCACCCGTCCGGGCGGGGCGATCGCTGCGGCGTGGGCGTCGCTCATGGCGATGGGCGAACACGGCTTCGTCGAGCAGGCGCGTGGCGCAATGGAAGCCGCGAAGAAGCTCCGCGACGGCATCGACGCGATCGACGGACTGCGCGTGCTCGGCGAACCCGTCGCGACGATTGTCACGTACGCATCGAACGACAAGCGCATCGACATCTTCGCGGTCGCCGATCGACTCGCCGATCGCGGCTGGAGCATCGATCGCCAGCAACATCCGTCGTGCATCCACTGCACCGTGACCGGCCATCATCTCGGCGTCGTCGATGAATACCTGCGCGACGTACGTGACGCGGTGGACTACGTGCGAGCGCACCCCGAAGTGCGCGCGCGCGGGAACGCGGCGATGTACGGGATGATGGCGAAGGTTCCGTTCCGCGGAATGATCCGCAAGAGCGTGATGCAGGTGATGGAAGCGATGTACGGGCCCGACGCGAACTTCGACCCGAACAACCTCGGTGCCGGCAACAGCGGCGTCGTCGCGAAGCTCATGGACAAGTACGGCGGCGTCGCGCTCGATGTTCTCGATCGGGTCGAATCGATTCGCAACGCACTCTCTTCGCGCGCGAAGAAGCGCTGATGGCGAAGCGCATCGCCTATGCCCGCATCGCGCAGGAGACCAACTGCTTCTCGCCGGTGGCGACCACGCTCGACGACTTTCGCAAGCAGCACTACTTCGAGGGCGAAGCGCTCGCGCGGGCATGTGCGGCCGACGGCGAAGAGGCGCCGGGATTCCTACGCAAGGCCGAGTTGAAGGGTTTTCTCCGCGCGGTGGAAAAACACGGACGCGGTGAGATCGAGACCATCCCGCTCTTGAGCGCGTGGGCCGTGCCCGGTGGTCCGCTCGACGAAGCGACTCTCGCGACACTCATCGAGCGACTCACCACGCGCCTGCGCGACGCGGGGAAAGTGGACGGCGTGTTCCTCGCGCTGCACGGCGCGATGGGTGCCATCGGCACGCGTGACCCCGACACCGCGATCGTGCGCGCGGTACGCGAGGTGGTCGGACCGGATGTTCCGATCGCGTCGACGTTCGATCTGCACGCGAACTTCACCGCCGAACGAATGCGCCTCACCACGCTGCCACGCGCGTATCACACCAATCCGCATCGCGATCACGCACGCAGCGGCGAACGAGCCGGCAGAGCGTTGATTCGCACCGTGCTCGACGGCGCTCGACCTGTCACCGCGTGGCACTCGCTGCCGATCCTGCTCGGCGGCGGCAACACGATCGATCTGCTCGCGCCGATGCGCGCCATCTTCCGGCGACTCGCCGCCATCGAACGCGACCCGCGTGTACTCACCGCGAGCGTGCTCATGTGCCATCCGTGGAACGACGACCCGGCCCTCGGGTGGAGCGTGCAGGTGACCACCGACGGCGAGCCCGAACTCGCGCAACGGCTCGCCGACGAACTCGCCGAGCGCTGCTGGGAAGTTCGCGACCAGCAGCCCCCTCGCTTCCCCGACGCGAGTGAAGCGATCGCGGCGGC
>CBIHQZ010000150.1:0-9832 GCA_966212315.1 uncultured Myxococcales bacterium | reverse complement strand
TCTCGCGCGAACTCCGACCGCCGTTTCCGAAGAGCGCGCGTATCGCGGCGCCGGTGTGCCCGGCGCGTCTTGCATCGCCGCGAGCCAGTGCCGCTTCGTCGAGCACACTCAGGATCGCCGCGAGCCGGTCGGCTTCGCCGCGAGAAACCGCGCCTCGGGCTTGATGAATCAGCGCCACGTCGGGCGCGACACCAGCGGCCTGTACCCGATCGAGGCGTGCGATCTCGCGCGCGATGTAGCGCCGACGCGCTTCCATCCCGGTGGGATCGATCGGCAGCGCCGCCGCGCTCTCGACGAGCATCCGTCGCGCGGCTTCCAACAAGCGTCGCCTTCGTGAGAGCACGTCGCTTTCGTCACGCGCCGCCGCGAGCAGATGATCGATCGATCCGAGTTGCAGCTCGAGCACGCGCCGCGCATGTGGATCGCCTTGCGCTTCTTCGTCGCTCTCGCCTTCGGCGGTGCCGCCGGTTTCGAGGCGTTTGATCGAGAGCGGCGGTAGCAGCGCGACCGGTTCGATGGCGCCCGCGATGCGTCGAAGCTCGGGTTGATCGAGATGGTCGACGGCCTCGCGCGCCGCGCGAATGGCACGGGACAATTGCCGCAGCCACGCCGCGTGCGCGACCTGCGCTTTCTTCTGGAGCACGCAGACGCGCTCCACGCTGCGAAGGTTGATCTCGAGTTCGTCGATGGCGACTTTCAACGCGGTCATCAGCCGCGTTTGTTCGTCCGTCGTCACTTCGCGATCACCGAGACTTCGCACCTCGGCGAGGAGGGCCTGCGAACCGACGATCTTCACTTCGGCCTGGTACCCGAGCCGCGAGAGGATCGGGCGCGCGAGCCGGACCCATGGCGCGCGCACCGCGTCGGGATCGACGACGAGCAGCTCGATGCGCGCGTCGAGCGCCGCGAGCCGATCGGTCGTGATCACGCGCTCGCTCCACGCCGCGGAAGCAAGGCATCCCACGCGCGGTCCGCCTGCGCTTTCACGAGTCCGTTCACCTCGGCTTCGATCGCGTGATCCAAGGTCTCGATCCGTGTGCGCAGCTCGTTGGCGTGGGACGCGTGCGAGGGCAACGCTTCGGCGACGAGTCGCGTCTCGAGCGCGTAGCGGAGCAATGCCCCCTCGTCGCGGACCACTTTCAGAAAGCCCGATCGCGTGATCGCGTCGAGCAGCGCGGCGCCGGCGGTGGGATCGATCTCGGACACGTCCGTGCCCGCGCGCGAGCCGAGAATCGCGGCCCACCACGATTCGAGATACCAGGTCGAACGCTGGATGCGCGCGACGTCCGACGACGTCACCGATTCGCGCGTCCGCTCCGGAAGTTTCGCGAGCGCGTCCGCGACTGCCGAAGCCGCGACGTTCGGATTCATGTTCCGCGAGGCGATGTCGGGTGCGACGTGCAGCGCGATCTCGACGAGCGTGTACACCAGCGGCAACCGTTGCTCGCGCGCGCGGAGCGTTCGGTAGCCCTGCAGATCGAACCGCGCGTCTTCGATCGGACCGGGCGCTTTGTCGCCGCGCACGAGCGCTTGCGCGGTCCATCCCAGAATGTCGGACGGCGTAACGATCGAGCGGAGCCCGGCGGATTCGAGCAACGCCAGCAGTCGATCGACCTCGGTGATCACACTCTGTCGATCGGGATTCTCGAGGCGTTCGAATGCCATCGCGAGCAGCGGCACCATGCGCGGCCAGACCACTCGCGCTTTCAGCGACGAGGGCGCGCCCATGAGTTTCGCGAGACGCTCGGCCGCTCCGTCGATGCGCGCGAACGTCGGCTTCAACTGCGCAAACACGTCGACAAGTTTGTTCGGCGCGTTGTCGTGCAACGCGTTCGCGACCGCCTGGCGGAAGGCCGCATCCCAGAGCACCGCCACGTCCTGTTCGAGTCGCGCCAGCGCCGGCTTCCATCGCGCCGCCGGGTCGTTTCCGTCGGGATCGGCACCCTGCGCACGGAATCGCTCGCGGATGGATGCAAGCGCTTCGATGTCGCCGATGCGCGTCTCCGACTGACGCGCGAGCGCGTCAACGTCGATCTCGTTGCCGAGCATCTTCTGCAGCACGGACACCGGCGTCGACGGCGCGAGCACCGCGGCTTCGTCGATCAGAACGATCGCGCGGCCGCGCAGCCAGCGAGCAATCGCACGCGATCCGCCGTGCATCGATTCGAGGCGCTCGGCGATGCCACCGATCTCGAGCACCACATCTCCGGGCGCCCGCTCCGGCGTTCCACCGGCAGTGAGTCCGGCTTTCAAAGCGCGCTCGTGCAAGCGTTCGATCGTCTCGCGCAGCAACGCCCCGGCCTCGGCCGATTGCGTGGAGTTGTTCTCGGCGACCTCCGCGAGCTTCTCCGCGGACTCGAACAACTCGCCGAGATCTCCGCTCGCCGCTGTTCCCGCCAGTGCCTTGCGAATCTTCTGCACGTCGGCGTGCGACAACTTCGACTTGGCCTTCGTGCCGCTCGGCATCGACGCCGTTGGTGCGGGCGGAAGCTTCGCGAGGCAGCGCTCGAAGATCTCGCGTTCGGTGCGCACGATCCCGAGCTGCCGCCGTTCGCGCACATCGGACTCGCGCGCGATGAGCTTCGCGATCGCATCGGGCTGCGGCCCCGCGAGGAGCAAGTGCAGGCGCAACCCGAGGAAGTCGCCTTGCACCGCTTCGAGCGTGCGATTCGGGTCGCGGAAGATCCGGTCGTACACGCAGATCGCGCGGAGAATCCGCGCCGCGCGCACCGCAGTTCGCACCGACAGATAGCGGGTCGCGATGAACTCGGGATCGCTCTTCGCCGCCGCCGCCATCTCTTCTTCGAGCAATCCGAGCAACGTGACGAGCGCGTCGCAGACCGCTTCCGGAACTTCGACCGAGTCCGCCACGGCCTGCAGCACGTCGAGATCTTGAATGGTCAATTGTCCGACGAGACCCGGCGCGCGCGACGAGCCCACCTGGCGCGCGAGTACCCGCGCGAGATTCGTCGGCTCGGCGAATCCTTTGGGCACGAAGTTCACGAAGCCGACGCGATCGACGAACGCGAGCAGCGTCTCGCGCGAGCCTTCCAGCACTTCGGCGAGATACCGATTGCTCGTCATGATCGCGCACTCGATCTGCCCGCGCGTGACCCGAGTACCCTCTTTCAGTTCGCGCTCGTTGAGCACGTTGAGCGTCGAGCGTAGGAGCATGTCGCGACCGTCGAACACTTCGTCGAGGAACGCGTGCACGGCGCCGAGCAGCCCTTCGTCGGTGAAGTGCTCGGTGCGCCCGGTGTCCATCAGCGTTTTGAAATTGATCGGTCCGACGAGATCGGTCTGCACCGTGTTCTCGGTGAACTGCCGCGCGTAGACACTCGGTCGGCCGGAGCGTTCGTCGACGATGCGTCCGAGCACCGCCGATGCGATCTGGCTCTTGGCCGTACCGGGGGGACCGGTCATCAGCACGTGTTCGCGCGAGAGCAGTGCGAGAGCCACCTGGGCGAGGACGTCCTCGCGCTCCATGTAGAGCCGGCCGAGTTCGGTGAAGAACGCCGTGAAGCGCTGCGCCGCAACGGCATACCGCTCGGGATCAATGGACGTCGACATGCCGCCGAGCGTAGACAATCGCGTGACGGCCAGCGAGCGGAACGCACGGTCGTCGCGCAACGGTCGCGCAGCAACGACGAGGACGTGCAATGCCGAGAATCACGAAGGTCTACACGCGGACGGGCGACGACGGGACAACGGGGCTCGGCGGCGGGCAACGCGTACGCAAGGACTCGGTGCGCATCGAAGCATTCGGCACCGTGGACGAACTGAACTCGGTGATCGGCGTGGCGATCGCTGCGGGTCTCGACGAGAAACTGCGCACCGCGCTGGCGCCCGTCCAGAACGAGCTTTTCCACGTCGGCTCCGACCTCTGCATCCTCGAAGAGGACAAGCAGCGGTTCAAGGTTCCGCAGATCGAGCAGCGTCACATCGATGCGCTCGAAGAAGTGATGGACGAACTCTCGGATGCACTTCCGCCGCTCGAGAACTTCGTGCTGCCCGGCGGATCCGTCGGCGCCGCGCATCTGCACGTTGCGCGCACCGTCTGTCGCCGCGCGGAGCGACTCGCCATCGCGCTCGCCGACAAGGAACCGATCGGCGCCCATGTGGTGAAGTACCTCAATCGCCTCTCCGACACGCTCTTCGTGATGGCGCGCTTCGAGAACAAGCAGAAGCACATGACCGACGTGCTCTGGGATTCACGCGCGTGAGGGTGTGACGCGCCCTCGACTAATGCTGCGACGCGGCCGCGCCGATGCCGGTGCGCGGTTCGGTGGGACGGGCATACACCGCGAGGAGCGCCGCACCGCAGAGCGCGGTGATCGCCGCGAGCGCCGAGGTCCCGAGCGCGGCGACGAGCGTTTCGCGATCGAGTCCGCGACTCGCGTGATCCTGCGCGAACCGCTGCGCGAACGTGGCGAACCCGGCCCACGCGATGGCAAGCGTCGCCCACGCGCGGCAACCGGCTGTCGTGTCGGCTCCGACGAACGCGAGTAGCGAAAGAAAAGACACGCCGATGAGCGCGAGCGCGGCGGCATGCGCCGACCCCCACGACCCGATCCCCGATTCGTAGAGCGCGCCGCCACCGGGCAATTGCAACCAGACGAGAGCGCATACGAGCGCGACTGCGACGAACGCGCGGGCGCGACGTGATGCGCGGAAGAACGAGCGGAAGAACAATGCCGACGGCAGCCCGCCGACCGTGAGCGCGAACGCGAGCGCCGCAGGCACGCGCGCACCGGGCATCGCGAACGACTGCATCAACAGGGCCGCCGATGCAGGCGCGAAAGCGAGCAACGCGCGCGTTCCGTACGTGGTGGGCGCGAGCACGACAGCCACCGCGGTCAATCCGGGAATCGCCCACGACAATGCCAGCGGTGGATCGCTGTACGAGAGCGCTGCGAACGCGAGCAACGCGACCCCGGCGATCGCAAGGACCGTGCGCAATGCAGCACTCGCCGGTTCGCGAGGTACGAGGTCGTCGCGCAGCATGTCGCTCGCGAGGACGGGACGCTGCGCAGTGGTGCTCGCACTCGAATCGGCAACGGGATGCGACACCGCGACCGGTCGCGAAACGGGGGCTCTTGCCGACGGCGCCGAAGCCGCGGCGGGCACTGCCACGGATGCATCACTCGTGGTCGCCGGCGTCTTGGCGGGCGTCGCGGTCGAGACCTCGGGCGCGGATTCGAGCGCGCGTGCCGGCGTGCTCGACTCGCTCTGCGCAAGGCTCTCGTGCGAGACGTCGTTGCGCGGCACTGCCATCGGCGCGCTTCCGACGATGGTTGCGTTCGCACGCGCGCGCGGCGCCGCACCCGGCACACCGGCGGCGGCAGGACGCTCACCCTCGCCGGTAGGAATGTGCCGTTCGCCGCTCGAAGGGCTCTCGCGGATGTCGTTGGTGGTGCGCTCGCCCGTGATGCGCGGACCGAGTGCGAGCGTTTCTTCGCCGCTTGCCGACTCGAACACGTCGTTCGAGCCCATCACCTGCGTGGCGCCGCGTCGTTGTTCACGCGCGGGCGCGACACCGGGACGCCCCGCGCTCGTCGGCATCGATGGATCCGTCGGCTGCGCCGACTTCGCCATGTCCACCGCGTCGTCCCAGCGATCCTCCGCCGGCGTCGGCTGCGCGGTTCGCAACACCGGCCGCGCGCTCCCGAGCGCAGGGGTCTCGGTGAGCTTCGGATCGATCATGCGCAAGAGCGCGGACGGAAGCTGTTTCCCGCACGCGGGGCAGTTCGTGCCGGCGAGCTTATCCGGAAGCGGTTTGTGACAGTGCGGGCAGTCCGTCATGCGTGGGGTGCGATGCGTATTCGAACGACCGCGAGCGAGACGGCCGAACGATACGTTCCATGCGCGAGATGGACAAGCATGCGCTTCGGTCAGGCATACTCGCGCGCATGGTCACGCGACGACTGCTCACGAACGACGCGAATCAGCGACTCCGCGGCGGCGATCTCGAGAACGCCGAGCGCGGGTTGATCGCGCTCATCCGATCCGCACCGCACGATCTGAACGCCCGCCTTCGGGCCGCCGACGGCCTCCTCGCGGCCGGGAAATCGGCAGAAGCGATCGCGGGCTACGTGTTCGTCGCGAAGGAAGCCGCGCTCGCCGGGCATCCGCTCAAATCCATCGTGGCGTGCAAGATCCTCACGAACATCGACCCGGGCGCGCAGCAGTTTCTCGAAGCCCTCGGGCAACGGTACGGCGCCGGCTCCGCGATCCTCGGCCGCGCGGTCCGACTCGCGCCACCCGAGCCCGAACAGGAGATCCCCGCGGCGGCATTCATTCCGAACGAACTGCCTGCCGAGAGCGTGTTCGAACTCGCCTCGCAAGTCGTCGTCTCGCGTGAAGCACTCCCCGGCTACCCCGCCACCGTTGCGCCGATTCCGCTGCTCTCGGACCTCTCGGGCGACGCGTTCGCACGCATGATCGCGGCGGTTCAACTGCGTCGCCACGCGCTCGGCGAGGCGATCATCTCCGAAGGCGAACCGGGCGACGCGTTCTTCATGGTGGCGCGCGGCACGGTGCGTGTTTCGAAACGCGGCGGGCCCGGCAGCACGCAAGAGACCGTTCTCGCGCAACTCGGCGAGGGCTCGATCTTCGGCGAGATGGCCCTCGTCTCGGGTGCTCCGCGCGGGGCAACGGTCACTGCCGCCGAGGACACCGACGTGCTCGTGTTCGGACGCGACGCGGTGCAAGCCGTTGCGCGCGAAGTGCAGACGATCGCGTCGGCGCTCGATCGATTCACGCGCGAACGATTGCTCAGCAACCTTCTCGCCACGCACCCGTTCTTCAAGCCGTTCGACCGCGCGCAGCGACAGCAGCTCACCGCTCGTTTCAGCGCGCACGAAGCGGCGCCTGGCACCGTGCTCATTCGCGAAGGCGATGCGGGGCGCGGCATCTTCCTGCTGCTCTCGGGCGAAGTCGACGTCACCAAGGTCGATGGCAACGAGCGCGTGATGCTCGCGATGCTCAAGGCCGGCGATGTGTTCGGCGAGATCTCGTTGATCGAACAATCACCGACGACCGCGACCGTGACGGCGTCGCGACAGACGACGGTGCTGTTTCTCGCGCGCGAGGTCTTCGATCGGTTGGTCCAAGGCGTCCCCGCGCTGAAGGACTACTTCCATCAACTCGCCGAGGAACGGATCATGGACACCAACATGGTTCTCGCATCGTCACGCGAGAGCCTCGTTCCCGATCAGAGCGAAGACATCACGGTTCTCTTCTGATCTTCGTCGCAAGCACGGATCGCCGATGCGGTCGAGCTGGTGCGACGGCCGAGCCGCGAAACTCGTAGCGCGCATCGCGGGGGCTGATAGCCTCGGCCCCGTTCCATGGCTGCCTCCGCGACCGACACGCGTGATCCCGGCGACCGCAATCCCGATGCTGTCGATGACGAGGCGCTGCGCGCACCGCGCGAGACGTTCCGCGGGCGGCTGCTCGGCACCGCGCCACTTCTCGGCGCACTCTTCGGCGTGCTCGCGATCGCGAGTTCGCGCCGCGTGCAACTCGACTCGCTGGACAGTCTCGGCACGTTCGTCTCGAGCCCGCTGGTCATCCTGATCGGGCTCGAAACGCTGCATCTGTTGTTGATGACGATCTGCTGGCAGCGCTATCGCCCCGCGGCGGTGGTTCCCGACGAAGAGCTGCCCGTGCTCACCGTGATCATCCCCGCCTTCAACGAAGGCCCGATGGTCGAGCGGAGCATCCGGTCGGTCTCGAGCGCGCGCTATCCGCAAGACAAACTCGAGATCCTGGTGGTCGACGACGGCTCGCGCGACGACACGTACTTCCACATGGCGAAGCTGCGCAAAGAGCGTCCCGACGTCGTGCGGCTCGTGCGTTTCCGCGGGAATCAGGGCAAGCGCGCCGCGTTGCGAACCGGCTTCGAAGCGGCGCGCGGCGAGATCGTGGTGACCATCGATTCCGACAGCGAGATCGATCCCGACACGCTTCGTGCGATGGCTTCGTCGTTCGTGCGCGACCCGAAAGTCGGCGCGGTGGCGGGGTGGGTACGCGTTCTCAACCGCGACAATTTCCTCGGCCGCATGCTCGATGTTCAGTTCACCCTGAGCTTCGACTTCCTCCGCGCCGCGCAGTCGACATTCGGCGCAGTGTTCGTCTGTCCGGGCGCGCTCTCGGCGTTTCGCAAACACGTGATCCTTCCGCACCTGGATGGATGGATCTCGCAGAAGTTCCTCGGACGGCCTGTCGGTCACGGCGAGGACCAGGCGCTCACGAACATCGTGCTGCGCGCCGGCTACGACACCGTCTATCAGCGCAATGCGGTCGTGTGGACACTGGTGCCGGATCGTTACCGCCAGCTCACGCGGATGCTCACGCGCTGGGATCGCAGCTACATCGTCGAAGGCTTCAGCTTCGCGCGCTTCATGTTCGGCAAGTATCGCGAGGGCAATCGCTTGCTGCCGGCGCTCGGCTTCGCCGCGAGCACGTTCCGCCTCGTGTACTTCTTCATCGGGCTCGTTGCGATTCCCGCCGCGATCATGCATCGCCCCGACCTCGTCATCGCAGGGCTGGTCGCGGGCTTCGGAATGTCGGCGCTCGCGTCGCTCTATTACCTGCGCATCGACTCGTCGCTGCGGTTTCTCTGGGGCGTCGTGTACGCGGGGTACTCGTTCCTGTCGCTCCAGTGGATCCTGCCGTACGCGATGCTCACGATTCGCGACGAACGCTGGGGCACGCGGTAGTTTCGCTACAGCACTTCGCGCACGCGCTCGGGCACGAACGGGCGCCCCGCGATGTCCGCGTCGACGAGTCCCGTCGCTTGTAGTCCCCGCGACAGCGTTCGCGGGGTCTGTTCGGCACGCACGATCTCGCGCAACGCGGTGGCGAGCGCAGGCGTCTCCGCAAGACACGCACGGGCGATCGATCGCTGCGCATCAGCGTTCGCGTCGAGCATCGTGCGCGCTTCCGCGGCCGTGATCTTCGCGAGCACCGCATCGGCAGGGAGCGCCGTGGCGAGATCGCCGAGCACGCGCTGCAGCAATTGCGGATGCCCGCCCACGAGCCGCGACACTTCCAGCGCGGCAGCGTCGGACAGCTCCGCGAGATCGACGTCGATGAGTGCTCGCCGCTCGCTCGTCGCCGGCGCGATCGCATGAGACGAGAGCGCTTCGAGGAAGAGCGGCCGCGTGACGTTGCGAAAATAGTTCGAACCCGGAAGCGACTCGTCCGCGAAGATGTTCCACACGGCGTAGATCGGCGTGATGCCCGCGCAGGTCTGGAACGTGAACCGCAGTCCCGCGACGAATGCATTGCGCCACGTGATGCTGTTCACGCGGTCGACGTCGTCGAACAGGAGCGCGATGCCGGGCGTATGAACCGCCGCCGCGCCGAGCGCGCCGATCCAACGCTCCATGCCGCGAGGACTGAGCCCCGGACGCACGCCGGGTGTGTCCCACGTGGGCTCGATCGCGAGCGCATCGGCGACGGGACGAAAGCTTCCGTGTTGCACACGCGGCGACGCTCGGAGCGCCTCGCGAAGCATGCGCACCAGGTCGCCGAGATAGGCGTAGAAGCCGTCTTCTTCGGGATATGCGCCGACGTGAGGCATCGAGACGAGCGCGGTTGCGATCTCACGATGCTCGTCGAGTCTGCGAGCGAGTTGCAGCATCAGCGACGTCTTGCCCATCCCGCGCCCGGCGACGATCGAGATGCCACCTTCGACCGCGAGCCGTCCGCGCCCCGACGAACTCGGCGACGGGAACATTCGTTCGATGTCGTCGAGCCCTGGCGAACGCGCGACGAACGCCGGGTGATCGACCTGCTTGATCATGACGAGGCCATGCTGTCGATC
>CBIHQZ010000149.1:0-9865 GCA_966212315.1 uncultured Myxococcales bacterium | reverse complement strand
CCAGCAACGACGCGCGCGATGCGTGGTTCGTCGGGTACACGCCCGATCTCGTGGCGGGCGTGTGGGTCGGCTTCGACGATCGTCAGCCGCTGGGGCGCGGTGAAGAAGGCGCGCGTTCGGCGCTGCCGATCTGGGTGACGTTCATGCGGCGCTACGTGGCGATGCGGCATCCGCCGCCCATCGATTTCCCGCGGCCGCCGGGCATCGTCACCGCGCGCATCGATCCGATCACGGGGATGCTCGCGCGCCCGGAGCAAGCCGATGCGATCGACGAGTACTTCCTTCCCGGGACCGAGCCGCACGAGATCGCGGTGCCGGTGAGCGATGCCGGTTCGAACTGGTTCACCACGTCGCTGACCGGTGGTGACGGTGGCATCGCAGTGGAAGCGAACGAAGCACCGAGTTCGCCGGCGCCGACGAGCGAGCCGCCGCTGACCCTCCCGGGCACGGATGCATCGACCGTGACGCCCGACGCTTCTGCCGCAGCGCCGCCACCGGCACCCGCACCGACGACAGCACCGAGCGAACCGGCTGCTGCGCCATGAGTCGAAACGTTCTGGTCACCGGCGCGTCGCGTGGCATCGGCCTCGCGCTGGTGGAGGCTTCGCTCGCGCGCGGCGACGAGGTGTGGGCGACCGTGCGCGCACCGAGCGAGTCACTCGCGGCGCTCGCGAATCGGCGGCTGCACGTGATCACGATGGACATGACCTCGGACGAATCGGTGCGCGCCGCAGGGCTCGCATGCGACGCGGTCACACTCGATTGCGTCATCTCGAATGCGGGGATCAACGGCGGACCGCAACGAGCGCCGGGGATGGACCTCGCGCAAGTCGCGCGCGTGATCGACACCAACGCGGTCGGCTCGGTGCGGCTCTACGACGCGTTCATCGCGCGCGTGCGCACGGCGCCGTCGCGCGGCGTGTGGATCAACGTGAGCAGCGAGGCCGGATCGCTCACGAAGTTCCGCGCGAGTTCGAAGCCCGAATACGCGATGAGCAAAGCGGCGCTCAATGCGCTCACGCGATGGATGGGGGCGGTCGAACCGAACGTCACGGTCGTGTCCATGGATCCAGGATGGACACAGACCGCGATGGGCGGTGCGAAAGCCACGTTTTCGCCTGCGCAGACGGCGGCGCGGATGCTGGATGCGATCGCATCGCTGCGTTCCGAGGACAGCGGGCGATTCGTCGACGCGGCGGCGCAGGACGTTCCGTGGTGAGCACGGTCCCCATCGGCCAGGTGAGCTGAACGAAGTTTTCGGCCCGCATGCCGGGAGCGACGCGGTGAGCATGTATCATCGACGGATGTTCCGACGCGGCGTGGGCGCATCCGGGCAGCAAGGGTTTCGGTCGGCGTTCGCGATCGCGTGGGCGGTCGGGTACCTCGCGGCGTGCACAGCCTACGATCGTGCGCGCTACGAGTCGTTTCTCGATGGCACCGCTGTCGACGTCTCTCGCCCCGACGGCGCGGACGCGGCGAGTGACGCGCTCGACGCACGCGATGCGAGCGTGAACGACGGCGCGGACGTCGAACCCGACCGGGCGATCGGGACCGACGCGCAGGAAGACGTGCGACCCGATGCGGGTGACTCCGGGTCGAGCTGTACCGCGACGTCGTGCGGCCCCGATCACGCCTGTTGCGGTGGCGTGTGCGTCGACACCGCGTCTGATGGCGCCAATTGCGGCGCGTGCGGCAACAGCTGCTCGCACACCGTCTGCTCGGCCGGGACATGCACGAACGTTTGCGCGTTCGGATTCGAGAACTGCAACAACAACATCATCGACGGATGCGAAGCCGCGCTCGCAACCGACGCCAACAACTGCGGCGGATGCGGCACTCGCTGCAGCAGCGCCAACGCAAGCGGTTCGTGTGTTGCGGGGGCGTGTCGCATCGACAGTTGCAATGCGGGCTTCGCCGACTGCGATGGTGTCGCATCGAACGGATGCGAGACCGACACCCGCACGTCGCTGGCTCATTGCGGGGTGTGCGGAAACGTTTGCCCGACGGCGCCGAACACGACCGCGAGTTGCACGACGGGCATCTGCGCCACGCGCTGCAACGCGGGCTTCGACGACTGCAACGGCACGGCGAGCGATGGCTGCGAGACGAGCATCGCGTCGCCGACGAATTGCGGCACGTGCGGGACGGTGTGCCCATCGGCGTCGCCGGTGTGCTCCGCGAGTGGGACGACGTTCGCGTGCGCGAGCGGATGCGCCACCGGGCAGACGCGTTGCGGAATGTCGTGCGTGCGTCTCACGGACGACGTGAACAACTGCGGCACGTGCGGACACGCGTGCACGGCACCGACGGGCGGCACCGCGACGTGCGTGAACAGTGCCTGCTCGGGGAGTTGCCCGGCGGGCTCGACCCTGTGCGGATCCGCGTGCTTGACGACCGCCACGGATCCGCTGCACTGCGGCAGCTGCACGAACGCATGTCCGGCTCCAGCGAACGGCGTGGCCACTTGCGCATCGGGGAGCTGCGGAGTGACGTGCAACGCGGGCTGCACGATGAGCGGCACCACGTGCACCTGCGTGGTCGCCGCCCCGCGACCGATCGCGCCGCTCTCGACTTCGATCGTCACCACGCAATCACCCACCCTGCGATGGTCGCTCGCGGCGGGCAGCGACGGCGCGGCCATCACCTTGTGTCGCAATCGACAGCTCACGATGGCGTGTCAGTCGATCGTCGCATCCGGTTCGAGCGCCACGCCGGCGAGTCCGCTCGCGCGCGGCGTCTGGTACTGGCAGCTGCGCGGACGATCGGGTGGCACGACCGGCACGCTGACGAGCCCGGTGTGGCAGTTCACGGCGCCGGCCCGATCGTCGATGCGAGACGGCAGCTGGGGTAGTGCCTTCGACGCGAATGGCGACGGATTCGGTGACTTCCTCGTAGGCGCACCGACGGCGCCGGGCACCGGCGCAGCGCGGGTTTATACGGGCGCCGCGATGATGTCGGGCTCGATGAGTTCGCCGCTGACGGGCACGTCGACGGCGAGCGGGTTCGGCTCGGTGGTCGCGAGTGCGGGAGACTTCAACGGCGACGGATTCGCGGAGGCGCTGGTCGGTGCGCCGACGGGTGCGATGGGCGGATGGGTCACGTTGTTCCGCGGCGGCGCGAGCGGACTCGCGACGGGGTACAGCTCGGGCCTCTCGAGCGCGACCGGGATGGGCACGTCGGTCTCGACGGCAGGCGACATCGATCACGATGGATACGCCGACGTCGTGGTGGGGAGTCCGACCGATCTCACCAATCGCGGCGTCGTCTGGATCGCGTTCGGTGATCCCTCGTCGTCGTTCGGGCCTCGCCCGCGTCTCTCGATCAACGGACCCGATACCGCCGGAAACTTCGGCGCGGTCGTGGCCTCGGGTGGCGACATCAATTGCGACGGACATCCGGATCTCGTCGTGAGTGCACCGAACGCGGTCGGAGGCGAAGGGCGCGTGTACGTGTTCTACGGCGACGGCACGAGCTTCGCGACCACCGCGGGAACGGTGCTCACTGGATCGGTTGCGGACGGGCACTTCGGTGCGTCGCTCGCGATCATCGGTGACGTGAATGCCGACGGATGCATGGACATCGCGGTCGGCCGGCGACCGGGAACGATGGGCACGCCGGCGAACGTCTTCGTCTTCCTCGGTGGCAGCGCGGGGCTCGTGTCGCCGCCGGCGCGGACGCTGTCGGAGCCATCGTCGGGCGCGCAATACGGCTACGCGCTGGGCTCGGGTGACGTCAACGCGGACGGTTACAACGACCTGTACGTCGGCGCGCCCGGACTGGCATCGGTCTACGTGTACGCGGGCGGCGCGACGGGCATCCCGACGACGAATGCGTTCGCTGTCGTCGCAGGGCCTCCGACGTTCGGAAGCGCGCTCGCCACTGCGGCCAACGTGAACGGCGACAGCTTCGACGACCTCATCAGTGGCGCACCGGGGACCATCACGCAGCGCGGCGCGGTGGTCATCGCGGTCTCGAACGGCACTTTGTTCGGCGCTCCGCTCGCGATCAGCGACACCGACACGGGGACATCGTTGGGAGCGGCGGTTGCGCTGCTGCTGCGCGCCGATCGCATCTGGCGGCTCTGAACATTCTCACCGCGGCAATTCGCGGGTGCGCTCGGCGGCGATCACCGCGTCGTCGAGAACACCCAGCGATGCGACGTCGTCCCAGAATGCATGCCGCGCGGATTCGACGCGCAGCGCGAGCGCTTCGAGTTCGCCGAACACGCGCTCGTTCCATGGCGTGATCTCCGCATTGGTGATCTCGGCCCGCACGCGTGACCAGTCGCGCGAGAGCCACTCCACGCGATCACACGCGCGCGTCGCGCAGGCCCACATCGCCGCGCGCACCGACGACGATTCGCTCGCCGCGCGCACCAGTCGCAACCCTTTGACGACGTCCCACACGCGCAGCGAGATGCCCACGCGCGCATCGCCCGAGGCCGCGAGAAGCGGATCGAGTCCCGGCGAACGGGCGAGCAAGCGCGCGCGGAACGAACGCACACTCGCGACGTAGCGATCGGCATCCGTCTCGTAGAGACCGAACCGCACGAACAACGCACGGTACGGATCGCGCGCCGCGTACTTCCACGCCGTGCGGATGTCCTTCAGGTGGTAGTCGCGGAAGCCCAGCATGTACGCGAACAGCTCGCGCACCTCCACACGCTCGCGATACGCGACGTGTTCCGAAACCTCGCGAGGCAACTCCGCACGGTTCGTCACCGCGTCGAACACCGCGCGCGCGCGCTCGGTCTCGACGATGCCCAGCGACTGCAGCGCCGCATGGAACGTGAGCTTGCCCACGTGCCGCGCGAGCGACGGCTTCTCGGCATACAGCGTGTAGAAACTGAAGAACGTCGCTTCGTCCTCGGCGGCCTTCAACGCGCGCGCGTAGTCGTTCCACGCAGCGCCCTCGGGAGCGCGCTCCGGCGGCATCGGATCTGCGGACGCATACCACTGCGCGAGATCGACATCCGGCGGCGCGGTGTAGTTCCCGAGCGCGAAGTGGAACGCGTCGTGCGACCAGTGCAGCCCCTGCAACGCACGTTTCTCTTCGCGATCGGCGGCCATGAACACGCGGAACGCGGCTTTGAAGAACGATCGATCGGTCTCGCGTTCGGGATACGCGACGCGCACGCCGAAGTCGTGCTGGAGCAGCGTCATCAGGCGCGCATACGTCGGCGCTTCGAGCTGCTCCGATTCGATCGACGAGTAGCGCTGCAATCGTCGCTGCACCGTCGAGCCCTCGGTCATCTTTGCAACGAACGCGAGGCGCCGCGCCCGATCGCCGACCCTCGCGTCCGCGAACGGGTCCACACCGAATGCGCCGCCCGCTTCGGCGAGCGCCGCGACGATTACGGGATCGCGAACTCGCCCCCATGCGATCGCACGCGAGAGGTCACGCACGTTCACGAGAAATGCGTCGTCGGGAATGACGAGCGCGCCCGGATCGATTTCACACACGATGCGATGTCGCAATTCGGTGCTGGTCGAAGGACACGCTTCCAACGCCGGCCCGAGACGACGGCACGCGAGTACCCGCACCGCGCCGCCGAATGCCTGCGACAGAACGCGCGCCGCTTCGGTCGCGAGCGTCTCGTGCGATGGCGACAGGGCGAGTCGATCGCGCACTTCGGGCGTGACGTACACGCCGGTGGCGTTCACGTGATGCGGCTGCACCGGCAGATCGAACAACGGTTGTCGCCGATGACGTTCGAGCACGCTCACGCGCGGCTCGCGCCACAGCAGCGCGAAGGCATCGCGCCCCGCGCGCACGATCGGGATCACTGCGAGCGAGATACCCGTCGACGGCGTGACTGCTTCGATGACGCCCGCACCCTGCGACACCGCGTCGAACCGCAGGAAACGCAGTGCATCCACGCGCGCGTCGCCGATCCGTTTCGCTGCGGCAATCCCGTGAGGGCTCTCGACCGCGTTCGCCAGCTGCGGCCCCGACCAGATGCGCGTGGCATTGCGGGCGATCCACGCCGACGCATCGAACCCGCTCGGTGCCAGCGCGGGCGGCGAGGCCGGACCTTTCAACGCACGCAAGACGAGACGCAGATCTTCGGTATGTCGCGGGGCATCGGGCGCATCGAGGGCATCGAGCCAGGTTTCGACTGGTGCGAATCGGATCGCGTGCTCGGCGCCGTCCCAGGTCACCGCGAGTTCGCGCGCGCCCGGGTCGCGAATGCCGAGCGCGACCGGAAGCGCGAGTTCGGTGAGGTAGCCGATCGATCGCGCGACGCTCGGGATCGCGATCTGCCGCAGCGCCGGATCGATTGCGACGCCTGCGTGGGCGGTGAAGATCGCGTCGCCGTGATGAAGGATGTCGGCCGTCTCGTCGACCGCGGCGAAGTCGACGCCGATCGGTTCGAGGCCGAGGGGCGACTCGTGCCGAAGCAATCGCGACGCGCGCGCGCGTTCGAGCACGCCCGCGAACACGACACCGTCGCGGATGAAGTACGGAACGATCTGGCGCGTGTCGAGACGCCGGCGACTCGCGACTTCGAACACGCGCTCGCCCGACTGCCAGCGCGAGATGGAGAGAAATTGCGGATCGACGGCCATGCGGCGAGTCTAACGGTCGCGCGCCGTCGCGTGCGTGCGCGTAACCACCGATCCATGAACGCCGCCCCGAGGTCTCGTTGAAACTCCGCACCCGCCTGGTGCTCGCGCTCGTCGCGGGGGCGCTGTTGCCGGTCCTCGCCGCGGCGCTCATCGCGCGCCCCGCCCTCGAGGACTACTTCGCGCGGTCGCACGCCCGTCGCCGCGAGTCGGCGCTGCGTTTCGCCGATCAGACCATTCGCGATCGCACCGACGATCTCGCCCGCCTGGTGGGACACACCTGCGCGCGCGACGCAGTGTTCGACCGCTTGCTGGCGCCGGCGACCGCCAACGCCCCTGCTGCACCGCGCGACGATGCGCAGACCGCGGCAACCGAATTGCGCGAGGCGCTCGGCGTCGATGCGTTGCTATTCGTGCGCGCGAACGGTGACATCGCTGCCAGCGCGCCCGATGCTGCGCGCGTCGGCGGCCGCGATGCCGAGATCGTCGCGATCGCGCAGCGCGGTGAAGCGCGGCGCGTGCGAACAGTGCGTCGTGACAACGCCGACGTCGTGCTCGTCGAGGCCACGTGCATCGCGCGGCGCGGCACGGCTTCGCTCGTGCTGGCGGCGGGCTTCGTGATCGACCGGCGCATGCTCGGTGACTTCGGCGAAGAAGGGCTGGACGTGCGAATCGTTCCTGGCGAGGGAACGCCCGCATCGGGCCGGAGCGTTCGTCCGCTTGCGCTCGATCGCAACGCGCCGCGCCCGCTGGCGTCGATCGTCGTCAGCACCAGCGAGGAGCCGCTCGGCACCGCCGTGCGTGATCTCAATCGTGTGCTCGTGCTCGCCGGGGTGTTCGCCGCGTGCACCGGCATTCTGCTGGCGTTGATCCTCGCGCCGCGTCTTTCGCGCCCGCTCGCCGAGGTGGCCGAAGCGGCGGATCGCATCGCGCTCGGCACGCGTTCGGTGCGCATCCAGGACACCACCGCGGTGGGTGAAGCAGGGCGGCTCGTGCAGGCGTTCAATCGCATGGCGCGCAATCTCGACGCGGCCGAGAACCGCTTGCGCAAGGCCGAACGCGTCGCGGCCTGGCGCGATATCGCGCGGCAGATGGCGCACGAGATCAAGAACCCGCTCACGCCGATCCAGATGGCGGTCGAGATGCTGCGCAAGGCGCGTGAACGGCAGCTCCCCGAGTTCGACGAGATGTTCGACGAACAGACCCGCATCGTGTTGGAAGAGGTCGCCCGGCTGCGACGCCTGGTGGAAAACTTCTCGCGCTTCGCCCGCGCGCCGAAACCGCGCCCCGAACCGGTGCGCATCGCCGACGTGATCACGCACGTCACGCAGCTCCAATCCGCATCGACCACTGCGGAGATCACCGCCGAAGTCGAACGCGACATCCCCTCGTTGCGCGCCGACCGCGAACAACTCACGCAGGTGCTGCTCAATCTCGTCGCCAACGCCGCGCTCGCGACCGAGGAACGGGCGTCACGCGAAGCGCAGGGATTCATCGCGGCGGTCCACGTGTCGGTGCGCAACCTTCGCGACGGACGCATCGCGATCGATGTCGACGACAACGGCTCGGGCATCGACGCCGCAGTGCTCGAGCGCTTGTTCGAACCGTACGTGACGACGCGACAAGGACGCGGTGGCACGGGTCTCGGACTCGCGATCGCGCATCGCATCGTGAGTGACCACGGCGGCACGATCACCGCGGAGACTTCGCCCGAAGGGACGCGCTTCGAAGTGATCCTTCCGCTCGCGGGTCCTGGCGACATCACTCTCGACAGCGGTGACGAGTTGCGGCTGCCGACGTAGCGAGGCCGTTACGTCACCGCGCGCAGCACGTCCGCGAACCGCCGGGTCGCGAGCGCGCCGAACAGACGGTTTCGTCCCAGCTTCGCGCGCGTGAACACGGGGCTCGAGATGCCGCACAGGAACTTCGCGCATCGCCGCGGGTCGTCGAAGACGTTTCGATGCGATGCGCGCAGCGTTTCCCACGCTGCGCGGTCGAAGTCCGCGTCGATCGCCCGGCCATCGGATGCGTCTCCGAGCTGCGCCGCCCGCCCGCTATCGCAATACGAGCAGTGGCCGCACGGTGCGGAACGTTCCTCGCCGAAGTACCCGACCAGCGCGTTCGTCTGACACGTCGCCGCGCCCACCAGTTCGATCACCTGTGCGATGCGCGAGATCTCGGCCGACTCTCGTTTCGCAAAGCGCGTCGCCAGTTCGTCCACCAACGCCTGCACGTCGAAAGGCGCCCCTTCACGCGAGGCGTCGGTCACGGCGCGACGAAATCGCTGCCGCAGATCGGCGGCGCGCAGTTCGATCCACCCCTTCTCCTCCAGATAGCCGAGCGCTTTCTGGACGCGCTCGCGATCACCACCATGCGCGGCCGCGAACTCCGCCGGCCGGATCGCGTACCAGATGCGTCCCTTCTTCGCTGTGTCGAACAGCGCGCGGATGAAGCTCGCACGCTCGCCTTGAAAATTCGCGACGATCCCCGCGAGCGGCTCGATCAGCCTTGCTTCGTACGACGCATAGACAGGAGTCCCCTGCTTCAACCATCCGAGCAGTTCGAGGTACGTGAACGCCGTTCGCAGCACCAGCGGACGGATGTCGTGCCGGTTCGACAACTCGAACGGACTCACCTCGAATTCTTCCGGACCGGACGCGAGTTCGCGAATCAGCGCGGCCAGTGATTCGCGCGAGGGCGTGTCGCCGTAGGCGAAGTTCTCGATCGCGGCCACGTCGTCGAGGCACGCGAACATCTCCACCACCGACGGCTTTCCGTCACGACCGGCGCGACCGATCTCCTGGCTGTAGCTCTCGAGACTCTTCGGCAGGTTGTAGTGAAAGACGTACCGCACGTCGGCCTTGTCGATCCCCATGCCGAACGCGATGGTCGCGACGACAATCGCGTTCGTGCTCGAGGTCCACCACTCCTGCACTTCGGACCGCACCTCGCTCTCGAGTCCCGCGTGATAGGCGCGAGCGGTGAGACCCGCGCCGGCGAGCTTCGCGGCAACCTGTTCCGCAGTCTGCTGCAGCGTGACGTACACGATCGTCGTCCCTGGCGGCCGCTCCCGGATCCGCTCGATCAGCAGCGCATCGCGTTCCGCCGGCCGCACCGGCGTGGTTCGGATCGTCAGGTTCGATCGATAGAAACCCGTGACGATCGCGTCGTCGGCCGCGATCGAGAACGCGGCCATGATGTCGCGCCGCACCGCCGGCGTCGCAGTGGCAGTCAGCGCCAGTACGCGTTCCACGTTCAACGCCCGCGCCGTCTCCGCGAGCTTCAGGTAGTCGGGCCGG
>CBIHQZ010000148.1:0-9872 GCA_966212315.1 uncultured Myxococcales bacterium | reverse complement strand
CGATCGACGGCCCCATCACGGTGCTTCCCGGGACGGTCCATCAATTCGTTCGCACGCGCCCGAGCGCGCAGCCGGCGGAGACGCGGCGTTCGAGCCGTGCCCCTGCCCCGGCGAAAAAGAGCGTGAAACCTCCCGCCGACACGAAGCGAAGCGCGTCGCGAAAGTCGAAGGTGTCGAAGTGATCGACCTCGAGACGCGTGTCTCCGGCTTCGACGCTCGCAGTTGGAACCGACTGATCACCGTGGTCGCCCCCGGCCTCGCATCGCGGGCTCCGCACGAGTGGGAAGCGCATGCAGCAAGCGACGGCGGAACGCTGGTGGTGTTCTTCCAGAGCGATCGAGTCCTCACCGCACTTCACTCGCGCCGCGGCGTCGTCACGCTCGAAGACAACGCGTGGCCCGGCCGCCACGGGCTCGAATCACTCGCGCGGCAGACCGGCTCGCACTTCGTCATCGCCTGCGAAGCCGGCGCACTCGAAGAGTTCTACGAACGCATCGGTGGACGGCTCGCACTCGGCGACGACGACGTCACCACGCTGCTCGTCTCGGTCGGTGCGTTGCGCGAGTTGCACGACGAAGGCGCCATTCTCCTCTGGCCCGACCTCGTCCCCGCGCACGTACCGCTTCCGTCGCCTGCGGTGGTGAATCGCACCGTCGACTTCCTCCTCCCCGACGATCGCGCCGTACTCGTCGCGCTCTTCGATCACGACTCGATCGACACTGCGATCATCGTCGATCGCCGCGGTGGATCGATTCATCGCGTGCTCGGCCCCGAAGTGCTCCGCGATCTCGTCGGCCCGCTCGGCGGTGATTTCCGCCGCGACTATCGCGTCATTCGCGCCGCGGTCGAACGCCACGTCGCGCCGCTCGCATGGGGCGTCTACACGACGACCCCGATCCTCCACGACTTGCTCCGCAACACGCAGCCTTCCGCGTGGGCCGAGGCGATCGCGACGCGCGACGTCGTGGTCGACCCGATGCCGCTCTGGCTCGCGGTCGCGGCGGGTGCGGGCGTCGTGCGCGAAGCAGCAGGTCGATCGCGCACGTTGCTGAGCGGCCTCGGCGTGTTCGCCGCGCTCACCCCGCTGGCACGTCGCGCGCGCGAGTTCGGCGAGAGCTACGGCGTCGATCCTTCGCGCCTGCTCGGATTCAACCCGTTGCGCGTGCTCTCGGTGATCCTTCGTCAGGGCTCGTGGCGCACACCCGACACAACCGACGATCCCGCCCCGTAAGCGGTCGCGCAGTCACAGCAGCAGGAGTGTTCGATGAGTGATGAGTTGTACCGCGTGCATGGGTTCCGCTTCGCCGGAGTGCGCGCGGGGATCAAGAAGAACGGCAATCCCGATCTGGCCGCCATCGTCTGCGACGACGAAGCCACTGCCGCGGCATTGTTCACCACGAATCTCGTGAAGGCCGCGCCGGTGCTCATCGGTGAAGACCGCATGAAGCGCGGTCGCATTCGCGCGACGCTGGTGAACGCGGGATGCGCCAATGCATGCACCGGCAAGCCCGGCATCGTGGCAGCGAAACAGTCGACCCAGCTGCTCGCGCAAGCCCTCGGCGTGAAGGACACCGCGGTGATCCCCGCGTCGACCGGCGTCATCGGCGCGCTCCTTCCGGTCGCGAAGATCGAAGCCGCGATCCCGGCGCTCGTCGCCGATCTCTCGCCCGATCACGTGCTGCACTTCGCCGACGCGATCTGCACGACCGATCGATGGCGCAAGGTGAGCGACGCCCGCGTGCGCATCGGGCGCGCGGACATCACCGCCCTCTGCATCGCAAAGGGCGCCGGGATGATCCATCCGAACATGGCCACCACCCTGGTGTTCCTCGTGACCGACGCGAAGGCCTCGCCCGCCGTGCTCAAGCGCGCACTGCGCGACGCTGCCGCCAACACGATGAACGCCGTGACCGTCGACGGCGACACGAGCACCAACGACATGCTCCTCGCGATGGCCTCGGGCGCCGCGCCGAACGCCACGGCAATCACGTCGGGACGCGACGTCACGAAGCTCACCGAACTCTTCGAATCGGTCCTCGAACCGATCGCGCGCAGCATTGCGGCCGACGGCGAAGGCTCCGAGCACCTGGTGACCATCGAAGTCTCGGGACTCGCGACCGACGCTGGTGCACGCACCATCGCGCGCACCATCGCGACATCGCCCCTCGTGAAGACCGCGCTCCACGGCAAGGATCCGAACTGGGGACGCATCCTCGCGGCGGCCGGACGCGCCGGTGTGAAGTTCGATCCCGACGTCGCATCGATCGCGATCGGCGACATCGAGATCGTGCGCAAGGGCATGGCCGTCGACGACAAGACCGCCGAGAGCTACGCGCACGAAGTGATGCTGCGACCGGCGTACAACATCGCGGTGAAGCTGGGTCGCGGCAAAGGCAGCGCGCGCTATATCACCTGCGACTTCGGTCACAGCTACGTCGACGTGAACGCGAACTACCGCTCCTAGCTCGACCGGCGCGCGGGAATTCCAGAAGGCCCCTGCGCAACACTCGTTCAGCTCTTGTCCGCGAGCTCGCGGACCGCTAAGTTGACGAAAAATGTCGTCGTCAACCGCCGCCCAGACTCGCCTCCCGGTCGCCGTGGAAATCGGCGGCCAGCGACTGCGTCTCAGCGCCAACACCGATCGCGTTCATCTCGAGCGACTCGCGCGCGAAGTGAACGAGCGGTTCGCGGCGCTGCAGCGCGAGACGCGCAGCAACCTTCCGGGCACCGTGCTCGCGCTCGTCGCGTTGCAACTCGCCGACGAACTCGACGAGGCACGGCGCGAACTCGCCAAGGTCCGCGGCGAGTCCGAGCACGCCGTCACGAAGGCCGAGTCACGCGCACGCGAAGTCGAACAACTTGCGCGACGCGCGGTCACCGACGCGATCGCAGAGATCGATCGCGCCCTCTCACTCGACGACGAAGCAGCGGCCCGAACGGCCGGACCCGAGAGCGAAACAGCCTGAGTGTCCGCTCCGAGCGCGGATCATTTCCGCGCTTGTTTTCCTGGGCTCGGCGCACACCACTCGCACCCACAAAAGTTTGATCTTCGCGCGTCGCGAAGTGGTGAAGACGGAGCGGCTCGAACATGCTCTGCCGATGGAGGTATCCATGCGGACCCTGCTTCAGTCGTCCATCGCTGCACTGCTCGTCGCGCTCGCGCTGACCGGCTGCGGACAGCGATCGAACAACGGCGATGGCTCGAACAACGGCGGCGACAGTTCGAACAACGGCAACGACGGAACGAACAACGGCGACGCCACCGGCATCGACGGCACGACGGGAATGGACGCGAACGTCGTCGGATTCGACGTCACGTCGGACGGCCCGATCCACGTGAGCGACGCAGGCATCGTCGTTACGGACGATGCTGGCAACAGCTGGGTGTGTCACCAGACATCGTGCGCAGGTCACATGCTCGAGTGCGGCGACTGCATGGACAACGACGGTGACGGCCTCGTCGATTCGCACGACCCAGAGTGTCTCGGCCCGTGTGACAACACCGAGCGTGCCGATCTGCTCACCGGCGTCGGCGGTGAAACGGGCGGGCCCTGCAAGTCCGATTGCTACTTCGACTTCGGCAACGGATCGGGTGGTCAGGACTGCACGTGGGACCATCGATGCGATCCGAACGAGGTGGCACCGAACTACTACCCGGAGGGCATGTCGTGCGCGTACGAACCGAGTCGAGTCGGCTCACGAGATTGCCCGGCCACCCAGCCGGCGAACTGCCGTGATCATTGCGGCCCGCTCACACCGAACGGATGCGATTGCTTCGGCTGCTGCACCTTCCCGCAACTCGCGACCGCGGGTCCGGGCGGTACCCCCGCATACGTCTGGCTCGGTTCGCGTAATCCCGACGGCAGCGGATCGTGCACGTTCGATCAGATCAGAAACCCGGCCGCGTGCCACACCTGTCAGCCCGTCGCCCAGTGTCTGAACGAGTGCGGACCGTGCGAAGTGTGCATCGGTCGTCCGATGCCGCCCCCGGAGTGTTTCCCGCAGTCGATGCCGGACGCCGGCCCGGGCACCGACGTGCAGCCCATCCCCGTCGACTCGGGTCCGCCGCCGGGATCGCAGTGCGGCAATGGCCTTCAGCCGTGCGGCCTCCCCGGCCAGGCAGAGTGCGCATTCGGGTACTACTGCATCTCGGGTTGCTGCCAGGCAGCGCCTCCGTAGTCGCGCCCCGCTGCGATGCATGGGCGCACTCATCGTGAGTGCGCCGATGACGCTCCTCCCCTCGCCCGTCCGTTCCCACCCCACAGATCCGCCCGGTCCCGATGACAGCATGCTGTCATCGCGCCGCACCTATGCGTTCTCCCCCACGAAGCGCGCGATGGTGTCGTACCAGGTCTCGATGTTCCGAGGCCGCTGGATCCAATGGCCCTCGTCGGGGAACACGAGGAACTCACTCTTCACGCCGTGCAACTGCAACGATTCGAAGAGCGCGAGTCCCTCGCCGATCGGGACGCGATAGTCCTTTTCGCCATGGATCACCAACGCCGGCGTCTTCCACTGATGCACGCGGCGATGCGGTGAATAGCGATCGTACGCATCGCGCCCGACGATCGGTCCCGCGCCGATCTCGAGGTGGAACCACGACGGCACATCGGTGGTGAGCGCGAACGCGTCCATGTGAAACAGACTCGCGTGCGTGACGATCGCGCGGAATCGCTCGGTCGATCCGCCGATCCAGTTCGCCATGTATCCGCCGAACGATCCGCCCATCGCCACCATGCGGGCGCCGTCGACATCGTTGCGCGCGCACAACCCGTCGGCGACTCGCATCAGGTCGTCGAAGCACGCGCCGCCCCAGCTGTTGTTCCAGATCCCTTCGATGAACGCCTGGCCGCGTCCCGTCGATCCGCGCGGGTTCGAGAGCACCACCGCGAAGCCCTGCGATGCGAACACCATCGGGTTCCATCGCCAGTGCCATCCGTCGGCGAATTGACCGACCGGCCCGCCGTGGATCCAGAAGAGCACGGGCGGCCGCGGAACATCACGCGGTGCGACGACGAACGATCGCACCTGCGCGCCGTCGTCGGCGGCGGTCTCGAAGCGCGCGACCGTTGCGTGCTCGAGGGGCGAGGACAGACCCGACACGCGTGCAACGATGCGCGGCGTTTCGTCCGCCGCGATGCGCATCACGAACGGTTCGGGTGGCTGCGAGAAACCGTGACGTACGCCCGCGATGGACGCGCCGTCGGCGAGCGCTTCCACGAGTTCGTGCGACCCCGCGGACTGCGCGCTCGTGAGCCGCGTGACGCGGTCGGTGGCGAGGTCGATGGCGAAGACGGGGACCGTGCCATCGTCGTCTGCCGTCACGAGGAGTGCACCGCCGTTGCGCGTGAATCCTTGCGGGACCGGCCAGCGATCCCATGCGGGCGCCACGATGCGATGCGATCCCGACTCGCGCTCGTACACCGCGCAGGCCGCTTTGCCGTGTGCCTCGCGCGAACGCGTCCAGTAGGTGCACGCGATGCGCGCGCCGTCGGGTGAGAAACGTGGTGCGCCGTGCTGCACGCCGGGAATGTTTGCAAGGACGTGCGTCGAATCGCTGGCGAGATCGAACAAGCGCAAACCCACGTCGTCGACCCGGTCGCTCCCCATGCGCGCATCGGTGGCAACGACGTAGCGGCCGTCGTGCGCGAGATCGAATTCGCCTTCGCGCAGTTCGCGATCGAATGCAGGCGTGATGTCGCGACGGCCGCGCGCGTCGTAGGCGATCAGATGCGGCGCGGCGCGTTCGAGCCAGTGGTCCCAGTGTCGAAGCGGCATCGCCCGGAAATGCAGCGCGCTGGGGCCGTTCTTGGCGGCGTCCTTCGCGTGCGCGCGTTGCTTGTCGTGCGCGATGCCGGGAAGAACACCGGCCATCACGACGAGTACATCGGCACCCCTGGCGCAGCGGAATGCGCTGACACCGAGCGGTTCGTCGGTCAGCGCAAACGCTTCACCTCCTTCGCGCGGCAGTGCCCACACCTGATCGCGTTCGCTCTCTTCGTCGCCCTTCGAGCCATCGCGAGTCGCGCCCGTTGTCGGACGCGCCGACAGAAACGCGAGCGAACCGTCGTGACGAAATGCGGGCGCACGGGCGCCGTGGGCTCCGCGCGTGAGCTGCGCGACGGTGCCATCGGCAATGTTCACGCGATGGATCTGCGGCACGTACTTCGCGCGATCGGCGTCGAGATGCGCAACACATACTGCCAGCCATGTCCCGCTCGGATCCGCCGCGAGTCCTTGCACGCGGCCGAGCGAGAGGAGGTCTTGAACCGAGAATCTTCCGGTGCTCATCGGGCGACGAGGATACGCGTTCGCGGTCGTGCCAGCTCCGGGAGCTGACTCGCCGTCACCCGCGTTCGCCGAAGATCGCGCTTCCGACTCGCACCATCGTCGCACCGCACGCGATCGCGACGTCCAGATCGTGCGTCATCCCCATCGAGAGCGCGGGCAGCACCGCGGCGCCACCATGCGCGTCGCGCAGCGTTCGCAACTGATCGAAGTACTCGCGTGCACCTTCGGGATCGTCGGTGTGCGGCGGCACCGTCATCAGACCGCGCAGTCGCAATCCACGCGTGGACTGCACCGCGGCGATGACCGCGGCGAGTTCACTCGGTTCGCATCCGCTCTTCTGCGCTTCGCCACCGACGTTCACTTGCACGAGCGCGTCGATCACCAGGCCGTTCGCCTCCGCGCGCCTTCCGAGTTCCTCCGCGAGACGGGGCGTGTCGATCGTATGCACCGCGAATGCGAGCTTCGCCACGTCCTTCGCTTTGTTCCGCTGGAGATGCCCGATGACGTGCCAGCGGATGTCCGTGAGCGATGCGAGGTCCGCAGCCTTCGCGATCAACTCCTGGACGTAGTTCTCACCGAAGTCGCGCTGCCCTGCCGCGTAGGCCTCGCGAATCGCTTCCGCCGGCTTCATCGTCGAAACCGCCACCAGGGTGATCGACGACGGATCGCGCCCGCACGCGCGCGCGCTGCGTTCGATGCGCGCTCGCACGGCCGCGAGCGAGTCCGCGATCGACACGGTCACAGCGGATAGGTCTCGAGGGCTCCGAGCTTGAGCAGGACTTCGACGACACGATGGATCGGCAGACCGACGACGTTCGCGTACGAACCTTCGATGCGCTCCACGAACGCACCCGCAAGTCCCTGGATCGCGTAGCCGCCCGCCTTGTCGCGCCCCTCGCCCGTCTTCACGTAGCGCTGCACTTCGACCTCGGCGATCTGGCGAAACGTAACGGCCGTGGTCTCTGCGTAGGCCGGTGCGTCGAAGGCATCCGGGCCGTGGATCACGAAGCCCGTCGTGACCTGATGCGTGCGCCCCGACAAGAGCCGCAACATCCGTCGGCCGTCGTCGTCGTCGCGCGGCTTGCCGAGGAGTTCGCCGGAGATATGCACGATCGTGTCGGCGCAGAGGATCCACCGACCGGAGGCGGGACGATCGAGCTGGCGCAACGTGTAGAGCGCGCCCGCGCCCTTTTGCCGAGCAAGCCGCGTCGCCATCGCGTCGGGCCGCTCACCGGGGAGGAGTTGTTCGTCGACCGAAAGCTCGAGCACTTCGGTCGGGATTCCGCACTGCTTGAGCAGGTCGATTCGCCGTGGCGAACGCGACCCGACGATGAGTGGGAATTCGAGGGAGATGCGCTCCTGCATTGGTGCTCTTCAATCTGCCTTGGATTCAAGATTCGTCAACCATTCGCTCGGGTGTCGTCGAGCGCGACGCGCGTGTCACACCTCGCGCGAACGACGCGGTTCGCACGCATTCGAAACGCGTGTTGCATCGCTCCGCTCGCGCTTGACCGAGCGACGCATCACATCGAGTCTGCGACTCCGCTGATGTCTTCTGGCATCCGACACCGAGCGCGCGTGATGGGTGGTGCGCTCCTCGCGCTGGCGATGTGCCTCGCGTCGCGCGCCGATGCGTTGCCGTTGATTTCAGTGCGCGGAACGCCGGTGGTCGATGGACGCATCGACGACGATGCGTGGCAGCGCGCACCATGGAGCGTCGACTTCCGTCAGCGCGATCCGCAACCGGGCGCGGACGCGGCCCACCGCACGCGTGCGCGCGTTCTCTTCGACGCCGATGCGATCTACATCGCGATCTCGTGCGAGACCGACGGCCGCCCCGAAGCGCGCCTCGCGCGCCGCGACGAGATCCCTGCCGGGGAGTGGGCCGCGGTGATGATCGATACGCGCGGCGAAGGGGTCTCGGCCTACTCGTTCATCACGAACCCTGCCGGCGTGATGGCCGACTCGATCGTGCAAGGCGACAACAATTTCAACAACGCGTGGGACAGCGTCTGGAACGTCGAGACCACCGTCGGCGCGCACGGATGGACCGCGGAATTCAGGATCCCCTGGCGCGTGCTGCGCTTCGAAGGAACGCACCCCGCACTGCGCATCCAGTTCGAACGCAACGACTACGGCGAAGGGCAGACCGTCGCGCTCGTCCCGATCCCCACCGAATCGCCACGCTACGTCGCGAGCTTCGAACAGCTCATCGGCGTGAACGCCATCGCGCCGCCGCGCATCCTCGAGTTCCGACCGTACGTGCTCGGACGCTGGCGTCTCGCGACCGATCCCGACCGTCTCGATCCCACCGGCATTCTCTCGGGCAACGTCGGCGGCGATCTCAAGTTCGGCATCACGAACGATCTCATCGTGGATGCCACCGTGCGTCCCGATTTCGGGCAGGTCGAAGTCGATCCCGCGGTGGTGAATCTCGGAACCTACGAATTGTTCTTCAACGAGCGGCGGCCCTTCTTCGTCGAAGGCACCGATCTGTTCAACACACCGATCCGCATCCTTCACACGCGACGCATCGGCGCCGCGCCGGACTATCCCGCCACGCGCTACGGCGGAGAGATCACCGCGATCGATCCGAACGCGACCATCTGGGGCGCTGCGAAGATTGCCGGACGCATCGGCGGCTTGAGCTTCCTCGTACTCGATGCGGTGACAGCACCCGCGCATGCGACCGAGAGCTACGGCGCCGGGCAGCGCGCGAGCCTCGTAGCGGCGCCGGCGACCAACTGGCTCGCTGCGCGCGTGCGCGCACCGGTCGGTGCGGGTTCGACACTCGGCGCGATCTTCACGCACGTCGGACGCGTTCATCCTCGCGGTGAAGACGACATCGTCGGCTCGGTCGACTGGGACCTTCGCGCGCCCGATGGCGTGCATCGATTTCGCGGACAGCTCGCAGCGTCACGCGCGTGGAACATCGACGACGGCGTGCACTCGGGCACCGGGATGTATCTCGAAGCGTTGCGTTCAGAAGACCCGATGTGGACATGGACGCTCCACTCGCGCGTGTACTCGCGCAACTTCGATCCCAACGGACTGGGCTACCTCGAGCGGCCGAACATGGTGCAGTTCGTGTTCGACACCACCGTGCGTACGCCGCGGCCGATCGGTGCGTTTCGCAGCGCGTACGTGAACCCGTGGGTGTTCCGCACGACGAACGTGGACAACGTCGTCATCGATCAGGGGGGCGGTCTCGAGGTCGGCGCGACCGGACGAAACCAATGGTCGCTCGGCCTGGGCGGCGTCGTGTGGACCCCGCGCGACGACGACCGCGAAACGCGTGGCGGGATCAACTGGCACAACGATCCGAGCGTCGAAGGCTGGGCGTGGGTCTCGAGCGATCCGCGCGTGCGCGTGCGGGCGGGAGCATCCGCGGATGTCAGCACGCGACAGGAAGGGCATCGCGGTTCGGTCACGCTCTGGACGACCATCATTCCGGCGCCGTTTCTCACGCTCAATCTCAACGTGGTGGGACGTTCCGTCACCAACATGCCTCGCTGGGTCGAGAACCTCACCGATGTGGGAGGCGCGATCCATTCGGTGTTCGGGCAGCAGCGCGCGCAGAT
>CBIHQZ010000147.1:0-9886 GCA_966212315.1 uncultured Myxococcales bacterium | reverse complement strand
ACCGATGCATTCATTCGAACGGCGATCGCCGACGGACATCCGGGGACGCCGATGTCAGCGTGGAGCCGCGCGCACGGCGGCCCGCTCGATGACGCGACGATCGACGACATCGTCGTGTTCTTGCGGAACCGCTCGCGATTCAACGTCATCGACGTCGGCCAGCGCCGCGTCGCAGGAAACGCCGAGAACGGGCGGCGCACCTTCGGCGAGCGCTGCGCGTCTTGTCACGGCCCGCGCGGCGACGGCACCGCGGTCGCGACGAGTCTCTCGCACCCGACGTTTCAACGTTCGGCGAGCAACGGTTTCATTCGCTACACCATCGAGCACGGCCGCCGCGGCACGCCGATGCTCGGGTTCAGCAGCCTCGGCGCGCAGACCCTCGACGACCTCGTCGCATTCGTTCGAACGCTCGAGCGTCAGCCAGCCGTTCCGCCCCCGCCGATGGCGTACGAACCGCCACCGGGGCTCGAGCATCTGGTCATCAATCCGACCGGACACCCGCCGCGATTCACACTGCGCGAAGACCGATTCGTCCCGGTCGCCGACGTCGCGCGTGCGCTCGAGAACCATGCCCGAGTCGTGATCCTGGATGCGCGTGCGACCTCCGACTGGAACCTCGGACACATCCCCGGCGCCCTGCCCTACCCGTTCTACAACATCGAAGAGATGGCAGGACGACTGCCGAACGACGGCACTTGGATCCTCGCGTACTGCGCGTGTCCGCATGCGGCTTCGGGGCACGTCGTCGACGAACTGCGACGGCGTAACTTCCGACACACGGCGGTCATCGACGAGGGGATCAACGGATGGCGCAGTCAGGGACTGCCGATGCAGAGCGGCGTGCGGCTCCCGCCGGCAACCGATGCGGGAGCAGCGACGGCGCAATAGAATGGTTCAGCGATCCGTGGGCGCGTTCCCGAATGTGAATCCTCGGGATGCGCTGAAACTCGGTTGATGGATCGAAAGACGCGCGATCGCTAGATCGGGCTGTCGGTGGTCTCGGCCGCCTTGCGCTTGTTCATCTTCGCAAGGAGGTACGACTCGATGAACGGATCGAGGTCGCCGTCGAGCACGCCGTCGACGTTGCTGGTCTCGTGCTCCGTCCGCGTGTCCTTCACCAATCGATACGGCGCGAGCACATAGCTTCGGATCTGGCTGCCGAACGCGATCTGCGACTTGTTCGCGTCGTACTTCTGCGCGAACGCGTCCTCGCGGATCTGCTTCTCGCGCTCGTACAACTTCGCCTTCAGCATCTTGATCGCGATGCGCAGATTCTCGTGCTGCGACCGCTCGGTCTGGCACTTCACGATGAGCCCTGTCGCCTTGTGCGTGATGCGCACCGCGGACTCGACCTTGTTGACGTTCTGCCCGCCCTTGCCACCCGAGCGGAACGTGTCGAGGTCGTAGTCCTCTTTCTTCACGTCGATCTCGATCGAGTCGTCGATGTCGGGCGTGACTGCGACGGCCGCGAACGCCGTGTGTCGCCGCGCCTGCGAATCGAATGGCGAGATACGAACGAGTCGGTGCACGCCGCTCTCCGCATGCAGGTAGCCGTACGCATTCACGCCCGTCACGAGGATCGAAGCGCTCTTGATGCCGGCTTCTTCGCCATCTTGCTGGTCGAGCAGCTGCGTCTTGAAGCCCTTCGCTTCGCACCAACGCAGGTACATTCGCAGCAGCATCTGCGCCCAATCCTGCGCATCGACGCCGCCGGCGCCCGAGTTCACCTCGACGATCGCATCCATGCGGTCTTCGGGTTCCGTCAGCATCTGCTCGAGTTCGAGCTGTCGAATCCGCTGCTCGACGCCCGGCACCTTGTCGGCGACGTCCTTCGCGACGGACTCGTCGTTCTCCATCGCCGCCAGCTCGAGGAACTCGAGACCGTCGGTGACTTCCTTCTGCAGCGCCTCGACGCGCAGGACCAACGACTCGAGATGCGTGCGTTCCTTCAGAACCTTTTGCGCTTCTTCCGCACGGTCCCAGAAACCTTCGCCCGATGTCTTGTGGTCGAGTTCTTCGATCCGAAGTTTTAGTTTCGGAACGTCAAAGATGCCTCCCGAGGTTGGTCGCCCGGCGGGCGAGGTCCTCGAGAAGTGCGCGTGTCTCGGTGTCCATGGCGCGCGAGGACTTAACTCGCAGCCTGGACGCGGTCAATCGTGTTGCACAGCGGTCTGCGAGGAATTGGCGCCCGCGAGCGCTCGGCAGCTGCGCTCCCGGTTCAATCCGTGGCGTCGTCTTCGGCGCGCTCGAGCAGGATCGTGACGTCGACGAATCCGGTCTCCGGCGGCGGCGGCCAGCACATGGACGACCAGGTCGGACCGACAGGTTCGTTCGTGCGCAGGTCCACGAAATAGGACTCGGCGTGACTGCAATCGAGCCGGTCGGGCAGCACGAGTTCAACGGTGTCCTCGTCGCAGAGTCTTCCGTACGCGGGCATCTCGCATCGCGGGAAGAGCGGTGCGTTCTCGAGGAGCGATTGAATTGCCGACAGCAGCCGCGGATCCATGGTCGGACGACCTCCCGCCGTCGAAACGAATGGAGTGCAACTATCGCGCGAGCGCGCGCTGCGGCGGAGCGTGCATCGTCGCCCCTGCCGAGCGTGCGGGAACGAACCATCACGCGAATCCGTGGATGTGGTGTCAGTCGGAACCGATGCGATGCCCCCGGAATCACCGGGCGGGGGCGCAGCCTTCGAGTCGATGCCCAGCTACTTCTTGTCGCCCTCGAGCAGTTCGCCGATCACCGGTGCACTCGGCGCGCCGATGGCCTTGAGGCTCGCGATGTGGTGGACGAGCAGCGAGCGATTGTCCTGCACCGAGAGGTTCTGCAACTCGAGCGCGCCGATTCGATCTTCCGGCGTGAAGATCGCTTCGACCTTCTCCATCGAGAGCTTGTTGGGGTCGTAGGCCATGTACGCCGCCTTGGTATCCATCACCGAGTAATCGTCGCCGCGTCGCAGCTCGAGCGTCACCTCGCCCGTCACGCTCGGCGCGACCCATCGAACGAGCGCGTCCTTGAGCAGCATCGCTTCCGGATCGAACCACTTGCCCTCGTAAAGAAGCCGGCCGAGGCGCCGACCGAGGTTGGCGTACAGGTCGATCGTGTTCTCGTTGTGGATCGCCGACAGCAATCGCTCGTATCCGATGTGCACGAGCGCCATGCCGGGGGCTTCGTAGATGCCGCGGCTCTTCGCTTCGATCACGCGATTCTCGATCTGATCGCTCATCCCGAGGCCGTGACGGCCGCCGATCTTGTTGCACTCGACGAACAGCTCGAACGTCGACTTGAACTTCTTGCCGTTGATCGTCACCGGCAGTCCGCGCTCGAACCCGATCGTCACGGTCTCGGCGTCGATCTTCACTTCGGGCTTCCAGTGCGCGACGCCCATGATCGGCGAAACGATCTGCATTCCCTTGTCGAGATGCTCGAGGTCCTTCGCCTCGTGCGTCGCGCCGAGCACGTTCGCGTCGGTGCTGTAGGCCTTCTCCGTCCCCATGCGGTACGGCAGCCCGGCCTTCTGGAGGTACTCCGACATCTCTTTGCGACCACCGAGTTCGGCGACGAACTTCGGGTCGAGCCAGGGCTTGTAGACGCGGAGATCGGGGTTCGCGAGCAGGCCGTAGCGGTAGAAGCGCTGGATGTCGTTCCCCTTGTGCGTGCTCCCATCGCCGAACACGTTCACGTCGTCGCCCCTCATCGCGCCGACGATCGCGAGCGACGTCACCGCACGTCCGAGCGGCGTCGTGTTGAAGTACTTCTTCCCGGCCGTCGCGAGATGGAACGCGCCGCACTGAATGGCAGTCATCCCCTCGCGCACCATCGCGTCACGACAATCCACGATGCGCGCAACCACGGCGCCGTGCTGCGTCGCGATCGGCGGGATGTCGTTCGGATCAGCCTCGTCCGGCTGCGCGAGATCCGCCGTGTACGCGTACACCTTCATGCCGTTGGCGGTGAGCCACGCGACGGCGCAGCGAGTGTCCAGACCGCCCGAGAAGGCGATGCCGAGACGAGTTCCTGAAGGCGGAAGCGAACGATAGATGCGGCTCATGGGCGCGAAGCGTTAGCACGACGCGCGCGCGTGCCGCTACCGATGGCGCTGGTAAGACCATCGTCTGGCGCAGTGAGTTGGCGCACGGCTTGTGGCAGACTCCGCGCCCTCTTCAGCCGCACCCACAAGGAGCCTTCATCGTGACTCGCGACCCCTCGCTCAAAGAAGCCGATTCCGAGATTGCATCGCTCGTCGATCACGAGATCCACCGGCAGCACGACAAGCTGCGCATGATCCCGAGCGAGAACTACGCATCGCGCGCGGTTCAAGAAGCGATGGGTTCGCCGCTGAACAACAAGTACAGCGAAGGATACCCGCGCAAGCGCTACTACGAAGGCCAGCAGTTCATCGACCCGATCGAGGAGATCGCGCGCGATCGCATCAAGGGTCTGTTCGGCGTCGAACACGCGAACGTGCAGCCGTACTCGGGTTCGCCTGCGAACCTCGCTGTGTACTTCGCGTTCTGCAAACCGGGCGACACGATCATGGGGCTCGGGCTCCCCGCGGGCGGGCATCTCACGCATGGCTGGGGCGTCTCGATCACGGGCGCGTACTTCAAGTCGGTCGCGTACGGCGTGCGTCGCGACGATCACCGCATCGACATGGACGAAGTTCGCAAGCTCGCGGCGGAGCACAAGCCGAAGTTGATCTGGTGCGGCGGCACGGCCTATCCGCGTGAGTGGGACTTCCCTGCGTTCGCCGAAGTTGCAAAGAGCGTCGGCGCGTTGCTGGTCGCGGACATCGCGCACATCTCCGGCCTCGTCGCAGGCGGCGCTCACCCCTCGCCCGTCGGTCACGCGGACATCATCACGAGCACGACGCACAAGACCCTGCGCGGTCCTCGTGGCGGCATGATCATGACGAGCGCAAAACACGCCGCCGCCATCGACAAGGCCGTCTTCCCGGGATTGCAGGGTGGACCGCACATGAGCCAGATCGGCGCGCTCGCGGTCGCAGCGAAGGAAGCGTCGACGCCGGCGTTCAAGCAGTACGCACAGCGCGTGGTCGACAACTCGCGCGCCCTCGCGAAGGAACTGATGGATCGCGGCTACTCGCTCGTGTCGGGCGGCAGCGACAATCACCTCATCCTCATGGATCTCACGTCGAAGAACATCGCCGGCAAGCCCGCGGCGAAGGCTCTCGACAAGGCCGGCATCGAGTTGAACTACAACAGCGTGCCGTTCGATCCGCGCAAGCCGTTCGACCCGTCGGGCGTGCGCCTCGGAACCCCGGCGATCACCTCGCGCGGTCTCGAGCCGAAGCACATGGGTGCGGTCGCGACGTGGTTCGACGAAGCGATCAAGAACCACGACAACGACGCGAAGCTCGAGACGCTCGCCGGCGAGGTGAAGAAGTTCCTCGCGGATTACCCGGCACCGGGCATCGCGGTCTGAGGCGTCCCGGTCCCTACCCTCGCCCGCCGCGGCACACGATCTTCACCGCAACCTTCATCGCGTCGCGGTACTCCGTCACCGACCCCGCCTTCTGCTTCACGCCGTGCGACGCCGCCGACAGGTGCTGCGCGAGTTCCTTCGCCGACACCGCGGCACTCTTCCATCGCTCCGCGATGCCACCCGACTTCAGCACGCGACTGATGTCCGCGACGAAGGTCTGCTCGAGGTCCTTGAACTCGGCACCGAGCAGCTGCGACGCGGTCGCCATCAATTCGTTCATGTGCTCGGCCCCCGCATGCCCGATCAGGTGCGCGTGCATGGCCTCGAATGCGCCGAGCAAGCGTTCCTCGACGTTCGCGTCTTCGCGTGCGAGTGCTGCTTTGCACGCCCCGTTCGTCGCTTCGATGACGTGCAGCACGACGGCTTTGAACAGAACGTCCTTCGTCGCGAAGTAGAGATAGAGCCCCTGGCGCGAAAGCCCCGCTGCACGCGCCAGATCGTCCATCGACGTCTTCTTGAACCCGTAGCGCGCGAACACATTCGTCGCGGCCGCGAGGATCGCCGCCCGCTTTTGCGCCGATGCGTCGCCACTCTCCGCCATCGATCAGCTCGCCACGCGCGCATCCGCGCGACGCGGAATCTCGAATGTCACCCCGGTGAGCCGCTCGCTCTCCTGCCACAGACGTTGCGCAACGCTCACATCCGTCGCGCGCGTCGCGATCTTCGCGCGCACCGGTGGGCCGCTCATCTCCATCATCCCCGCCGGCCCCCAGTACGAACCGCTCTGCGCATCGGGATCGGTGGCCGCACGCATCGTCGGCATCGCGCCATCGACCGGCTTCATCGCGAACCACGAATTGAAGAACCGCGCGCCCGAGGTGCGTTGCAGGTCTGTCGCCGTCCAGCCCGGGTGAGCCATCGTCACCCGCGTCGCGGATCCGCTCGCGGCAAGGCGTCGATCGAGTTCGAGCGCGAACATGAGGTTTGCGAGCTTGCTTTGACTGTACGCGGCGAATGGCCAGTATCGGCGACGCTCCCAGTTGAGATCGTCGAAGTCGATCTTGCCCATGTGATGCACACCGCTCGAAACGATCACGAATCGCGACCCCTCGGTCCTCAGAACGAGCGGCGCGAGATGCGAGGTAAGCGCGAAGTGCCCGAGGTGGTTTGTACCGAACTGAAGCTCGAAGCCCTGCTTCGTCTGCGAGTACGGCGGCACCATCACGCCCGCGTTGTTCACGAGCAGGTCGAGACGGTCATGGCGTGAGGAGAACTCGCGCGCGAAAGCCGCGACCGACTCGAGGTCGCCGAGATCGAGCGATTGAGCGGCAACGCTGCCTTTCGGGTTTTCCGCGCGAATACGCGAGACCGCGGCGTCGGCTTTCTCTGCGTTGCGGCACGCGAGCACCACGTTGGCGCCCTCGAGCGCAAGCATGCGTGCGGTTTCCAGGCCGATGCCGGTGTTCGCACCGGTGACAATGGCGGTGCGGCCGGTTTGGTCGGGGATGCTCTCGAAGGTCCAATGGGTCATGTGCGGCGTCTCCTCGGGTCGATTGACCGATGGGGCGCACTTTACAACACGAACATAGTTTGTCTATTGTGCTCAACGACGATTTGCCGCGGGCCCGTCGCCGAACCGCTACTCGCTCACCCGCCGCCACGACCACCGAACGTCCTCGATGCTGAACCCGTTGGTCCCGCACGCGGCCGCGCTCGCCACCAGCACGCGCCGCTCGCCCGACTGCATCTCTTCGTCGTGCTCCTCCGGGCGGCCGTCCGACGCGCCGTCACACGCGAGAGTCCAGTGCACCGTCGCGACGACCGGGATCGGGCACGCGTTGTCGAGCGCGAACTCGATCGCGCGCCCGTCGGCGCGTTCGCTGCGCGCGAAGTGAACGCACGTGCGCGAAGGAGCACGCGCTGCGCCGTGCGGAACGCGCTGTGCGAATGACGGAGAGCCCACGCTGAACGCGCACACGGCGGCGCTCAGCGCTGTACTGAACAGCAGCTGCGAGAGTTTCATGGCGCGTCTACGACAACGCGCTCGATACGAAGTTCCCGCGATCTGCGATCACGTGCCCGCGTACCACTCGTAGCCGCGATCTTCCCAGTAGCCGCCGGTTTCCACGGGGAGGAAGTTCACCTTGGTGAGGTACTTCACGTTCTTGTATCCGAGCTTGATCGCGCTGTAGAGCCGCAGCGGCGCACCGTGCTCGGGCCCGAGCGGCTGCCCTGCAACTCCGTACGCGAGCATCGTCTGCGGATGCATCGCGCTCTCCATGTCCCACGACGACCAGTACCCGCTGTCGAACGAGCGGAACTCGACGAAGCGCGCGCGTCGATCGACTCGAACACGCTCGGCGATGTCGCGCAGTCGTACGCCGTGCCAGCTCTCGATCACCGACCAGCCTTCCACGCAGTGATGTTCGACGCGCATGTCCGTGCGAGTCATTCGTCGCAATTCGCGCAGCGTGAGAACCAACGGATGCTCGACCAGGCCGCCGATCTCGAGCGCCCAGTCGTGCGGCGCGACAGGCATCGTGTCGGACACGAAGTACGCCGGCATGTTCGCGATCGGCGTCTCGTCCGCGGCGGCGTAGGTCGGACCGCGCGAGCCCTCGCGGAACAGCGCGCGCTCGACGCGTTCGTTCCATCGCTCCATGCGGCCGAGGAATCCCGTTCGCGGCGATTGGCTGTCGCACGCCGCGGCGCCCGCGAGCACACCACTCGCGAGCAACGCACGACGCGTGATGATGCGATCACTCACGCCGCTTCCCTCCGGTGATCATCGCGACGAAGGTTCGCGGATGGAGCGCGACCATCAGCACGTGCCCGACGACGAAGAGCGCGAGCGCGAACAGCCCGAACAGATGCACCGCCCGCGCGCCGTCGTAGCTCCCGAACAGCGCCGCGAGCCAACGAAGCTGCACCGGCTTGTAGAGCACGAGTCCCGACAACACTTCGACGATGCCCAGCAACAGCGCCGCTGTGTACGCGAGACGCTGTAGCCCGTTGTAGAGCCCGGACTTCGGCGGTTCCTTCGCAAGGCGCGCATAGTGCAGCGCCGTGCGCATTGCGTTCGTCGCATCGCGACCAGGACTGAACAGCCGCTCGCGCCACGTGCCACTCGCCACGAAGTACGCGAGGTACACGAGCCCGTTCAGCGCGAGCAGCCCCGCGAACGCGAAATGCCAATGGCGTCCGCCCGCGAGCCACGCGCCGATGCGCAGTTTCTCGGGCGGAATCCACCCCTGCAGCGGCCACCACGAAAGCAGCTTTCCGCGCGGACCGAGATACGGATAGGCCACCAGGATCTGCAGCCCGCTCATCGCCATCAGAATGAGGAACGGCACGTTCAGCCAGTGCGTGATCCGAATGATCAACGGCTGTTCACGACGTCGGCGTGCTCGATCGTTCATCGCGGGATGCGGGTGACAGTACGAGTACGCGCGCCGATCGTTTCGCGCTGACGACGCCCTGTATCGGCAGTCATTCCGCAACGCGCGTCATCGCCGTGCAGCGCCGGCTCGACCGCGCGGCATCTGATTCGCACCGCTGACCGATCGGAGCTTTGGCTGTGAAGAAACCCGCCGCGCCCGTGCGCACCGTCATCTGCCTCGCCGTCTCGCTGGCGGCCGCCGCTGCATGCGGTCCCGTTTCGAACGGACGCGACGCCGAATCCACCGACGCCGCACAGACGTCCGATGCATCGACCGACGCGCTCGCTGTCGATGCCTCCGCGGATGACACGACGGCAACCGACGACGCCGCCGCGGTGACGAGCGATCCGCTTCCGGCCTTCGACGCCGCGACGACCGCGCACGTGAACGATCTGATCGCCATCGGCCAGATGCGCGGCAATCGACGGAATGTCTTCGCGAAGATCGGCGACTCGATCACCGAGTCACGCGCGTTTCTATACGCGTGCGGATCCGGCGCGCTCGACCTCGGGGAACACGCAGATCTCTTCGACACGGTGCTGTACTTCCGCGAAGTGAACGTCGACCCCGACTTCAACTCGCTCGAACGTCCGAGCATGAGTGCGGCCGGCGGATGGACCGTTCTCGATGCGCTCGCCGGTGGCGATCAGTCGCCCGCCGCGCAGGAACTCGCATTGCTTCGACCGCAATGGGCGCTCGTGATGTACGGCACCAACGATCTCGAACACGACCCCGACCCTGGCTCGTTCCGCACGCACATGAACGAGTTGCTCGATCTCGTCGAGGCGCAAGGTGTCGTACCGGTCGTGTCGACGATTCCGCCCCGCCTCGATCGCGAGGACTACGCGGGCCGCGTTCCCGCCTACAACGCAGCGATTCGCGACCTTGCTGCCACGCGACACGTTCCGCTGGTGGACTTCTGGCAGGCGCTCCAGAGCCTTCCGAACAACGGATTGGACACCGACGGAATCCACCCGACCGCCAACATGACCGACGGCTTC
>CBIHQZ010000146.1:0-9911 GCA_966212315.1 uncultured Myxococcales bacterium | reverse complement strand
CTCAGCAGCAGCACGTTCGAACAGCGCCGTAGCGACCAACCGTCGCGAAGAGCGCACGACCCAACAACCGACGGTGAACGCCGGCGGCGGAGGCATGAAGATGGCGAAGCGAAGCGCAGCAGCTCGAGCAGCAGCAACCGCGGCGGCACCCGCGTCGATGGATGATGCGGACGAGCGCCACTCGGGCGTTCAGCTGGCCGCGCCTTCGAATGCGCCCGCGGACCGCGAAGCGCCCGAGCCGAGCGAGGCGGAGATCGCCGAGGCCGGTGCGGAACTTCTGCAGGCTGCGAAGCAGTCGTCGGACCTCACCGAAGGGATGCTGTCTCGGTACTTCCGCGACATGTCGATCCACACGGTGATGTCGCCGGACGAGGAAGTGAAGGCCGCGAAGGAGTTCCTCGATGCGGAGATCAATCGCTGGCGCGCGGTCCTCGCGTATCCGCCGGCGCTTCCGATCGTGATGCGCGTCGTGACGGCCGGGATGCTCGAAGCCCAGGTCGAGCACCCGCTTCCCGAGGTCGAGAAGCTTCAGAAGCTGCTCAAGGAGTACCGCAAGAACCGCTCGAAGCTGGATAGCAAGTCGGCGAAGAAGTGGATCGCCTACGTGGGCGATCTCGCAATCACGCTGCGCCAGCTCGACGCGGACCGGCTCTTCATCGAAGGCGTCGAAGGCGAGATCGAGAAGATCGCGCGCGGCACGGACGACTTCGACGACGAAGACCCGACCAACGAAGAGGGCCAGGTGCTCTCCGCGGGCTTCATGAAGTACCTGCAGGGCGTGTCGAAAGCGCGCGACCGCGTGTACCGCGTGAAGAACAAGTTCGTCGCGGCGAACCTGCGACTCGTGGTCTCGATCGCGCGTCGTTACAACCGCGGTCGCATGCCGCTGATCGACCTGATCCAGGAAGGAAACATCGGGTTGATCAAGGCGGTCGAACGCTTCGATCACACCCGCGGGTACCGCTTCAGCACGTACGCGAGCTGGTGGATCCGTCATGCGATCTCTCGCGCACTCGCCGACAAGGGACGTGCGGTGCGTATCCCGGTGCACATGCTCGACACGTACAACCGTGTGCAGCGTGCGACCCAGCAGCTCGCGGCCCGCATGGGACGAGAGCCGACGCAGGAAGAAGTCGCGACGGAGACGGGACTCGCGCTCGAGAAGCTGGAGCGCATCCAGAAGGACTGGGCGGAAACCCCGTTCTCGCTCGACAAGGAAGTGAACAACGAAGATGGACGGAAGTTCATCGACTTCCTCCAGGACGAGAACGCGCCGAATCCGTACGAGACGGTGGTGAGCAACAGCTGGTCGAAGGAAGTTCGCCGGTTGCTCGACACCCTCACGCCGATGGAGTCGCGCATCCTTCGCTGGCGCTTCGGTCTCGACGACGAGGAAGAGCTGACGCTCAAGGAGATCGGCGACAAGTACAACCTGTCGCGTGAACGCATCCGCCAGCTCCAGGAGCAGGCGCTGCAGAAGATCCGGAAGCAGATCCGCGAGTAGTTCGCGGCTGACGGAGTGTGAGAGCGGGCGGTTCCGAAAGGTGCCGCCCGTTTTCTATTTCGGCTTCAGCGCGTGGTGCAGACAGGGCGAATGCGATCGAGCGCGTCGTAGATCTGCGCGTTGGACTGCGCCTGGGCGAGGTCACGGAGCGCGCGGCGCAAGTGGTCGATGTGCGTTCCCAGCGCGATGCGCGAGCCCACGTTCACGCCGCCGCCGAGCGGAAGCGGTTGCTGCTGCTGCGCTGTCGTGTTTCCCGCCGAGCCAACCGGTCCGTTGGTGGCGAGTGCGGAAGCGAACGTCGCGATCGTCGTGTTGAACACCGTCGACAGGACCGAGCCCTGATTGTTCCGTCGCTCTTCCAGCGTGCGCGCGACGTCTTCGCAAGTCTCGAGCGTCGTGTGCCGGCGCTCCTCGAGTTCGGCGCGCAGTGCCTGCCGATTGGTCGGAGGATCGAGCGAATCGAGCGTGCGCCATCCGGTCGTCGTCTCTTCGTGGTCCACCGCGACCTCGCTCGTTTCGGGCGGAGGCGCCGACTGGTGCGCAGCGCATGCACCGCACGCGAGCAGTAAAAGCGTGGCGATGCACGTGGTCTTCCTCATGACCCCGAACCCCCGCGCTGTTGTTCGCGCACCAACTCGCGCGCGATGCCGTCGACGAGTCGCCGTGCGTCGGCATGACGGCCGTGCACACCCTCGGTGAGGACGCTGAAGATGAGCGTGCGTCCGGGGTCGCCAGACAACACGAATCCCGACAGCGCGATCGCGTCGTCGAGCGTGCCGGTCTTCGCACGGACCCAACGATCGACGCCCGGCATGTCGATGCGATGCGCGAGCGTGCCGTCGTCGCCCGCCACCGCGAGTTGCGCGATGTACTCGTCGCGAATGGCGGGGTCGCGATACGCCACGCGCATCACGGCTGCCAGTTGCGCAGGCGAAATACGATTGGCGTCGAAGAGCCCCGAGCCGTTGCGTACGCGCAGTCCCGTCGTGTCGATGCCGACCGACGAGAGCCACTGTCGAACCCGATCGTTCGCGTGCTCGAACGTCATCGCGGTTGGATGGTCGGCGGCGCCGATCGCGAGAAGGGTCATCTCTGCGTAGAAGTTGTCGGAGTCCTTGCCGAGTCGATAGAGCAGCGTGCTGAGAGGCTCGCTCTCGTGGGTCGCGAGGATCGCGCGCTCGGTGGTGGTGGGATCGACGCGGACGTTGCCGGCGACGCGAATGCCCGCGGCCAGGAGTGCGGTACGGAGCGCGTAGCCCGTTGCGAGTGACGGGTTCTCGAGCCGACGTCGATACGTTGCCGACGGCGCGCCCAGCGGATACTCACCGCCGATGCGCACGCGCTCGCGACCCGACGCGATGTTGATCGCGTCGAACGTCACGCTCGGCCGTGCGTGCGCGACCGTTCTCACCGCGCCGTCGAGCTCAGTGTAGTCGGCCGGCTCTACCGAGATGGTGGCTGGGGCGCCGTCGACGAGCGCAGGGACGATGTGAAGCGCGATGACGTTCTCGTCGACCGACGCGGCGGAAACGGCGGCACGGAATGGCGCACTCTCACGCGGCTGCTGATCGAAGGCCGGCGGGAGGTGTTCCGTGCCGAAAGCCCGGTCGTCGACGACGATGCCGCCTTCGATGCGATCGATGCCGCGCGCGACGAGCGTTCGCGCGAGCACGTAGAGATCGCCGGTCGACAGGGATGGATCACCGCCGCCGCGAACCACGAGACCGTCGCGAACGGTGCGGCCCTCGACGCGTCCTGCGAGCGAAGTCGTGAATCGATGGTCGGCACCGAGGATCGCGAGCGCAGCCGCCGCGGTGACGAGCTTCGCATTGCTCGCAGGGTTGAACGCCTCGCGCGCATTTCGTTCGAGCAGCACGGCACCGGTCGCCGCATCGGTCACGACGAAGCCGACGTGCGCGTTGCCGAGATGCGCAGTGCGAAGGACCGCTTCGACGCGCGAGGCGAGGGGCGCGAGCGGTGCGGTCGAGGGGGCGGTCGGCGGTGAGACGGACGCGTTCGCGGTGGCGGTCGATTGCGAATGAGCACGCGATGGAAGCGACGCCGCGACGAGGGCGAGTATCCCGAGTGCGAGGCCACGAACGCGCTTTGTGGTGCGGTGATTCTGGGTCATCGTGCGGTCGCGATGTCGGTGACGGATGGGAGCGAGGGTTCACGCGATCGTGGCATGTCGCGCCGCGCGTGGCTCGGTCTCGTCGGCGCGGCGGGCGCGGCGGTCACCGGCGGGGCAGGGTGTCGGAAGGCGCATCGAGGGTCGGGCGATCTCACGGTGCTCATCAACGCGGCACCCGAGCATCTTGATCCCCGCTATCCGGGCGATGCGCTCGGCGCCACGATTTCGCGGCTGATCTATACGGGCCTGCTGGTGAGCGACCGCGACACGTTCCTTCCGCGCAACGGGCTGGCCGAACGAATCGAAGTGCAAGAGCCGACGCGCATCGTTGCCCACCTTGCGGACGGCGCGCGCTTCCATGACGGCTCGCCCGTGCGCGCGGAAGACGTCGTTGCCACGTTTCGATCCATCCTCGACCCGGCGCTCGCGAGCACGCTGCGCGGAACGTACGCGCGGTCGGTGGCAAGTGTGTCGGCTCTCGATGCGCGCAGGGTGCTGTTCACACTGCGAGGACCCGACGGGACGTACGGTTCACTGCTCGAGCAGCCGATCGTTCGGGCGTCGGACGCGGCGCGGCGCGAGATCACCGCGGTCGGTGGGAACGAGCGGGCGTTCGTCGGCGCGGGCGCGATGCGAGTGCGCTCGCTCGAACGCGGCGCGTGGGAACTCGAGCGCGTGGAGTACGTGAGGGGGCAACCCGAACGGGTGCGATTCTTCGCGATGCGCGATCCGAACACCTTCGCGCTACGGTTGCTCCATGGCGACGCGGATCTCGGTGAGATCAAGCCCGAGCTGTTCCCACTGTTCACCACGCGTCGCGACTTCGACGTCGCGCATGCTCACAGCGTCGGGTTCACGTATCTCGGCCTGCGCAACGAGCATCCTCTTCTCGCGCGACGCGAAGCGCGCCAGGCGATCGCCCATGCGATCGACATCGAGCAACTTCGCAACGGAAAGCTCGGCGCGTTCGCGCAGGCCTCCACCGGTCCGCTTCCTCCAGGGCATTGGGCGCATGCGAGCGACGTTGCGCGCTATCCGTTCGACCGCAGCGAAGCGCGTGCGCTCCTCGCGCCCATTCTGCGGGGCGGGCGAGAGCGGCTCGTGATGCGAACCACCAACGTTCGATTCGTCGTGACCGTCGCGCGTGCGATCGCCGAGATGCTCGCGGACGTCGGCATCGACGTGGACATCCGGCAGAGCGATCCCCCCGCGCTGTTCGCGGATCTTCGCGGCGGGCGATTCGATCTCACGATGCTCACCGCGCCCGATTTCTCGGACCCGTGGGGGCTCGCGTGGATGTTCGCGAGTTCGTCCATTCCGACGCCCGCGGATCCGTTCGCGGGCGGCAATCGATGGCGCTACCGCAACGCCGACGTCGACGCGGCACTCGAGCGCGGTCGCACGCAACTCACGCCCGAGACGCGGCGTCCGCACTATCTCGACGCGCAGCGGATGATCGCGCGCGATGTACCCGTGGTGCCGCTGTGGCACGCGGATCTCGTGTTCGCGGCGGGCCCACGCATCGCGAACGTCCGGCCGCGCGGGGACAATCAATGGGACTTCCTGCTCGACGTGCGAATGCGCGGATGAAGCAGGTCACATCACCGACGGGCGCTCGTCGTCGTTCAGTCGCTCGATGTCGGTGAACCGCAGCGTGAAGCGTGCGCCGCCCGATTCGATGTTCTGACCGAGCAGCGTGCCGCCGTGTTCTTGCGCGATGTGACGGCACGTCGCGAGCGAGATGCCGAGTCCGACCTTCTGCGCTTTCACGGTGAACGACGGCTCGAACAGCGTCGCGAGTTGCTGGGGATCGACGCCGGGCCCGTTGTCCTGCACCACGATCTCGACCATCGGTCCGCGCCGCGAACTGGTGATCTCGATGACGCCGTCGGTGCGGCCGTCGAGCGCTTCGCGCGCGTTGCGGAGCACGTGGTAGAGAACGTGTTCGATCTCGCGGATGCGTGCGCGAGCGATGAGACCCGGCTCGTACACGCGAACGATGCGCGTGGTCTCGTCGCCGAGAACGCCCGAGAGGCGCAGCGCAGTCTCGATCACCTGCTCGACGGAAGCGACATCGACGTCGGCGCGATCGATTCGCGCGAAGTGCGACAGCGTGTCGATGGTTCCGTGAATGCGATCGGTGGCGCTGCGTGCCAGCACGAGGATCTCGTCGACCTGTCCCGCGATCTGCTTCGCGCGCGCCGGGTCTGCATCGATCGCCGCGACGAGCTGTCGCAACGCGACGCGCGCAGTGTCGACCGAGGAACGCAGCGCACCGAGCGGGCTGTTGAACTCGTGGAGAATCCCGGCCACGAGTTGGGCCATCGCGCGGACGCGGTCCCGAACGGCAAGGTCATGGGGATTCATCGAACGCCGAGGAATCGAGGGGCGACTCTCACGAGCTGTGCCGTGAACGGAAAGACTGCGCATCGACTGTCCTTAGGAGCAAACCAGCGGCCATCGGCCGAGACGTCCGCCACGAGTGGTTTCGGTGCAATCACGACACGCCAGGGGTCACAGTTGCGGCGCATCGGCACGGTCGGGGCGCTCGATGCCCACGAGGCGGAGGCCGCGCCGATCGAGGTCGTAGAAGTGTGCGCGAAGCGGCGCCCGTCCGCGCGCCGAGCCGATCAGGTCGACGACGACGTAGCGGCGGGCGTCGTCGTCGCGCAATCCGGCGAGACTCGGATCACGCGGAATCGGCGCGGTGCAGACGCGATTGCCGTGGAGCGTTCCGCTTCGCTCGGCGGTGCGGATCGCGAGCGAACTTCCGCCGTACACCGCGAACGAAGGGGCTCGACCGAAGTGCAGACCGGCCGTGCGGGCGAGGTCTGTAGCGCACACGCGGTCGTCCTCGACGGTGACGTCCGCGAGCGGCGAAAGACGCGAGAGATAGCGCTCGAGAATGCGCTGGCGACGGGCGATGAGCGTGCGCTCGAGATAGGCCGCCCACTCCGGATGCGTGAACTCGCCGGTGCTCACGGCCGCGTGCACGAGGCGGTCGTCGAAGCGCGCGATGCGACGCGCCATCCAGGCAGCGTCGCGCTCGGTCATGCGAAGAAATGCGGGATTGGGCGTGATTCCGCGCCACGCGTCGGGGTCGAAGAGTTCGGCGTTGTAGTACGTGAACACCCACGCGTCGGCGTGGATCCGGCCACGGTCCCATGGCCGTGCGATCGCACCGAACGTGAAGAAGTCGACAGCGACGTCGCTGAAGTCGAGCACGTAGGCGTGACCCGAGCGCGCGGTGAGATCGTCCCACGGCCACGCAGCGCCGAATGCATCGCCGAAATCGAGCATGTAGTGACGCACGTATCCGCCGCCGGGCGAGCCGACCCACGTCGTCATCGTGTTCTGTTCGCGCGTGTCGTAGTGATTGAGCCACGCGGCCACGAGTCGCCCGGCGCGCAATTCGCGTCGCTCTTCGTGGGGGACCGCGTCGTTTTCGTCGTCGGCCCGGAGCCCTTCGTATGTGAACGGACCGAGCGGCTCGCCGTCGAGATACCGCGAAGCTTCCATTCGGTAGCGGCCATCGGGAAGACGCGTGGCTTGTGTGAGCACGCGGTCGATCGACTCCGCCGTGATCGCGCGTCGATGCCCATGGTCGTCGTCGGTGTGCGCGCCGGGCGCGATGCCGAGGATCGACCGATCGAAGTGCACGACCCGGTTGCACGGCGTGAAGTATCCGAGCGCGTGGTAGATCCGCGCTCCGATCGAATCCGCGGCGCTGGCGAGTTCGGTCTGGCGAACGCCGTCGGCTTTGAGCACGTACCGCGCGCCGTCGGGTCCTCTCACGATGAAGCCGGGGTTGAAGCCATTCGGTTTCGCCGACACGACGAGCCACGCCTGCGTGCTGTCGAGCGGGGCCGACGTGCAACTGCCGGCGACGATCTCGTCGACCGAGAGATCTCGTGTCCCGAGGCGGTTCACGAACCAGCTCGAGTCCGGTACTTCGTCGAGCGCATTGACGTTCACCGCCTCGCGCGGCTGGCGCAGAAGCGTCGCGTCGGCGGCGCGGCGGAAGAGCGTCTGGTCTGCGAAGTCCCACGCGTCCGAGCTGCGATACGCGGCGACGTGATGCACCGGCCGCGTGTCGTCGTCGCGGGTCATGACCTCGGCAAGTGGAAAGCGGCGGAGTCGCGGCGCGCACGAGGTGCCGGTGAGTGCGAGTGACGCGACTGCGAGAAGCGATGAGAGGTTGCGCATGTCAGAAGCTCCGCGAGAGCGCGAACAGCACGCGCGCGCGTTCGAGACCGAAGACGGGTGCGTCGAATCGTGCCGAGCCGAGCCCGAACAGAAGCGTGCCGTCGACGAGTCCACCCGGCCGCGTCCGAACGCCGACGTCCCACGATGCGTGCAGATCGCGGATGGAGACTTCAGCGTTGTCGTGGGGAATTCCGCCGACCGCGATGTGCGACACGCCATCGAGCCATACCCACACCGGCCAGCGGTACACGAGGGACACGGCAGCGACGTCGTTCGCGCGCATGCGTCCTTCGAGAAAACCGTTCATCGGGTCGCCGCCGCCGAGGGTCGGAATCTCTGCGAACGGCAGCGGCTGTGAACCGAGTGCCTGGCCGTGCGCGTACATCAGCTCGAGTCCGATCACGCGTCGCGGTGCCATCACTTCCGAGTACGCGCCGGCATGTCCTTCGACGACGACCCACCGCCGCTCGAGCGGCTCCGTGAGCACCACACCGTGATGCCCGCGGATCGCGGCGCGAAAGCCGCTCTCGCTGCGATCGCGCGAGTCGACTGCTACTTCGGCATCGGTGTTCCACGCGATGTACGAATCGCGCGGTGACTGCTGCGTCGCGAGCACCCACGGGGCTGTGCCGAGATCGGTCTCCGTGCCTCGCATCCCCGTCGCGACGTGAACCTGCACGTACCGCCCCGCCGAGGCCGTGATGGTCACCGATCCGCCCACGCGTCGCACGAACGCACGTTGCTCGGCCTCGGGTGCGCCGTCGGTGCCGGGTGGCCCGTAGAAAGGCACGTCGGGACGCTCGTACCAACTGAACCGAACGCCGGTCTCGAAGTTGTGCGACCAGGCCTGGCGGTCCCAGATCTCGCCGTCGAACGCGCCCTCGCCGCCGGTGGCGAAGAGCAGACGGAGCGTGTGCTGCTGGTAACCGAGGCGACGGATCTCCGCCATCGCGCCGACGATCGGACGTCTTCCCGCATCGAGTGTCACGAGCGGTGCGATCGCAAAGCGACTCTGCACGTCGACGTGCGACGAAAGATCGGTCGATACACCCGACGCGGTTTCGAAGAGATTCACCGCCAGCGGACTTCGCACCGCGGCGCCGGCTGGCACCCGCAGACCCTGCAACAACAACCAGAAGGGCGCGAGAAGCGCGCGCGGAACTGCCAGCGCCACGTTCTCGGCGGTATGCGACTCCGGACGCCGGCCGTCGTAGTTCGGCGTCGGCCGTCGTGCCGCAGCGACTCCCGGGAGGGCCAGCACGGCGCATGAGATCGATGCGGCGAGAACACGACGAACGTGCGTGACGAATGGAGCGATGCGCGCCGCGGGCTGTCGACGGATTGTGCTGGTGCGCACCATCAGTGGGCTCGCGATGCGTGGTTCGTGGGGGGCATCTGCTCGATTGGTTGCCGATGTTCCTCACCTGGTTACGCAGCCTCGTCGATCCGCGTGACGGAGACCAAGCGTCGACGTCCGGCGAGCACACTCGCGGTCAGTTCGCGCCGCTCGCTGTGCGGGTCGTGCTCATGAGCGTGCAGATCCTCGGCATCGTGACCGCGTTTACGCTGACCAAAGCCGTTCGCGACGCAGTGTTCCTTTCTCACTTCCGAATGCAGGACCTCGCGCTCGTCTCGCTGGTCCTCACGGTTCTCTCGAGCATCGCCGTCGCAGCGCATCAACGTTGGATCGCGCAGCGCTACTCGCGCGGGGGCGCGGCTGTGGTGAGCCTGCTCGTCGTCGCTGCGTCGCTTGTCGGATTTCAAGCCGCGATTCGCATCCAAGCGCAGTGGGCCGCGTGGGCGCTCTATCTCTGGTCGGGGGTCTTCGGGCTCTTTCTCGTCGCGCAGTTCTGGATCATGGCGCTCGACGTGTTCGATCCCCGCGAAGCGCGACGCGCGTTTCCGTTGACCGCGGCGGGCGCGTCGGTGGGCGGCGTCATCGGAGGGCTGCTCGCCAACTGGCTCTCGCACGCGATGAGCGAGGCCTCGATGCTGCTCATCGTCGCGCTCGTGCTGACGATCTGCGCTCTGCTCGCGGGCGCTGCATGGCGATTTCGCCCGCCGGACGCG
>CBIHQZ010000145.1:0-9915 GCA_966212315.1 uncultured Myxococcales bacterium | reverse complement strand
ATCGACGCGAAGGTGTCGCGGGGCGGTCGTGCCCCAGCGGCCCCTCCGGCCGTCGCAGCCAACTGAGTCTCCGCGCCCTCACCGACGGGTGTGGGCTCCACTCCCCAACAGACGCGCTTCTTCACTGCAAATACTCGCCGCTCGCACGCTTCTCGGCGCGCGACGCGGACGGGGCGCGCACGCGCGATACACTCCGCACGTGATCATCCTGACGAACCCCGGATCCAATCTCGATCCGCAGCTCGCCGAGCGTTACGACATCGCGCTCACGCCGCAGAAGATCGTGGTCGACGGCACCGAACACGACACGCGCAACGGCGTGACGTTCGACCAGATCGATCGCTGGGTGCGAACCGCGCACGTGCACCCGCACGTACTCGGGACTTCAGCGGCGGAGTTCGCGCTCGTCTTCAAAGATCTCGGCAAGCGCGATCGACAGATCTTCGCGGTGATGACGTCACGCAAGGTGATCGGCTCGCACGATTCGGCGATCAGCGCGGCGAAAACACTCGCGCGCCAACCGGCATCCGCCGAACTCGAGATCCGCGTCGCGGACTCGGGCTTCACCGATCTGGGCGCCGGACTCGCGACGCTCCTCGCAGCGGAAGCATTGCGAGCCGGTCTCTCCACCGAGCGATTGGCCGATGTCGTCGAGGCCGTTCGCACGCAGGCAGTCTTCCAGTTGATTCCCGATACGCTCGAATACCTCGCGAAGGGTGGCCGCGCGACGGCACTCCGGGCGTGGCTCGCGAACGTGCTCAACGTGCGGCCGCACATCGCGATGGCGAACGGTGAACTGAAGATCCTCGGCAAGGTGCCGGGCTCGGCAGACCGCGGCGAGATCCTCGCCGAGCACATGACCCAGCAGCTCGGAGGCCGTCGCGCAGTGTGGATCGGTGTCTTCCACGGCAACGCCCCCGAACTCGCGGAACGTCTGCGTGCGAGCCTCGCGCGTCGACTCGATGTGAAGTTCGAACTGGTGCGACCGCTCGCCCCGAGCATCTATCTGCACATGGGTCCTCGTGCGGTCGGTGCGGCCGTCGTCCCGATCGACAAGCTCCCCTGGACGCCCGCTACGCCCCAATAAGAAGTCCGCGCGTCGCGATACGCGCCGTTGACTCAGCGAGTGCGCCATCACACTGCGCCGCGACATGCGGCGCGGAGCGATACGCAGTGCTGCGTTGGAGTGTGGCCGGGAACGTCACTCGTCGTTGGAATGGGTCTTCCAATGATCGGGTCATCCGCGCCGGTGTGCGGAGGAGGTTTCACGATGCGAACTCGCTCGCTGGCAGCTGTCGCTCTCGCAACGGGGCTTTTCGCAAGCGCACCTGCGTACGCGATCCCGCATGCGTCGGCGGCGCGCGGAAGCGAGCAGCGATCACCCTTTCGATTCGATCCCGAAGTCAGCTTCGAAGTGCAGACCGGTATGAACGCGTTCACCGGCGGACTCGGCATGGCGACGCACGTCGGTCCGTCGTGGCAGGCGCGCGCAGGGTTTCGTCCGTTCCCGTGGCTCTCGTTCGGCGCGGTCTACACCGCCGGCTACAACGCGGGGCGCCGCGAGATCGTCGGCCCCGGCATCGGACTGCTGAGCAACGGCGGATACGTGAGCGTCAGTCTGATCGCGCCACTCCGCGGACCCGTGCATCCGTACGCGGGTGTCGGCATCGGCTACGGGTGGGACACGGTCGTCGGATCGCGTTCGTCGAACACGCCGTTACACGACACAGCGGGAGCTTTCGTTCCCGTGGGGTTCGGTCTCGACGTGAGCCTCGGATCACACCTCTCCGTCGGGCCCCAGTTCGTGTACCAACGCACCGTCGGCGGCGGCAGCGACAGTGGCGGCGCGAGCGGCGGGGTGGACTACAACGAGGGCGACAGCTGGAATCTCGGCGTCTCGCTCGGCTACGCACTGTAGTCGGCACGCGATGAACGCGCACTCGTCGGCGTCGTAGATCGACCTGTCGTCGCTCGACACGCTCCGCTGCGACAGAGAACACCGCGTGTCCCGATACGCGCCGTTGACTCGACGCGCGCGCAATCCCTAGTGTGCGAGCCGTGCAGTCGAAGCTGCCGATCTTCGTCGCGCTGCTCGTCGCAGCAACGACGCTGGCAATCACCGCGAAACGCGCGAATACGCCCTACAACGTCGCGCTCGTCGTCGGGGGCTTGTTGATCAGCGTGAGCGGCGCACTGCCGACCCTTCCGCCGCTCGATCCCGAGATCGTATTTCTGGTGTGTCTCCCGGCCCTGCTTTTCGAGGGCGGGATCACCGCCGACCTCGCGGGCATTCGCGCGAATGCAGTTCCGATCACGCTGCTCTCGACCGTCGGAATGCTCGTCGCGATCGGCGCCACCGGCACGGCTGCACACACGTTGCTGCGGCTCGCATGGGGCCCCGCGCTGTTGCTCGGCGCACTCCTCGCCGTCACCGACACCGTTTCGATCTTGTACGCGTTCCGGCGCGCTGCGGTCCCCGCTCGCCTCGCGGGGATCATGGAGGGCGAGAGTCTCTTCAACGACGGCACTGCCCTCGTCGCGTACGGCGCCATCGTCGCCATCGTCGCGCGCGGCGAAGCGTTCAGCGGTCCGGCCCTCGCTTCGAGACTGATCCTCGTGTCCGCCGGCGGCATCGCCATGGGCCTCGCGTTCGGACTGACCGCGGGCTTCGTGATCCGCCGCACGCAGGATCCGCTCGCGGAGATCATGGCCACCAGTGCGCTCGCGTTCGCCGCGTACGCAGCTGCCGAGCAAGTGCATGCGAGCGGTGTCATCGCCGTCGTGACAGCAGGGCTCACCGTCGGCGCCACGATGCGACAAGCCGTGGCGCCCCAGAGCCGCGTCGCGATCGCGTCGTTCTGGGAGTACGTGGCCTTCGGCGTGAACACGTTCTTGTTCCTGTCGGTAGGACTCGCGACGCGTCCCGGATCGCTGTGGGGGCACGCGCGCGAGATCGGACTCGCGGTGCTGTGTGTGTTCGCCGGCCGCGCCGTCGCGATGTACATCCCGTTCGCAATTCTCGGCGTCGTACGCCCCGCCGATGCAGTCCCCGCGCGTTGGCAGCACGTGTTCGTCATCGGCAACATCAAGGGCGCACTCTCGATCGCGCTCGCACTCGGACTGCCGGCCGCGACGCCCGCGCGCCAGTTGCTCGTCGACGTCACGTTCGGCGTGACGTTCGTGTCGCTCGTCGTGCAGGGATTGCTGCTCGGACGCGCCATCGACTGGCTCGGCGTCGCGCAGAAAGACCCGGTTGCTCAACGCGTGGCCGCATCGCAGGGACGGCTCATTGCCGCACGCGCCGCCCGTCAGGATCTCGAGGCCCTCTTTCAAGCCGGGCTCGTTCCGCGCGCTGGATACGACGCGCTTCGCAGCGAATATCAGGTGACGATCGCGGCGACCGAACGCGAGCTGCGCGTGATGCTCGAGCAGCATCTGACCCAGGGCGCGCGTGCGTTGCTGGCCGCTCGGCGCCGATTGATCGATGTCGAGCGAACCGCGATCGCGGGGGCGCGGCGCGGCGGTCTGCTGCCCGAGGACGTCGCGGAGCGATTGCTCGCGGACATCGACGCGCGGATGTTGCAGCTCGAAGTGGTCCTCGAACGCGACGGTGGCGTGAAGCACCCGACCGGCGCCGGCATTACGGCGGCCAACGGTCGCAAGAGCGATGCGGGCGCGCGGAGGTCGAAGCCTTGAAGCGGTTGTGCCCTCGCGCGTTGCGTTCCGAATCGGATCGACTCGCGATGAACGAACGGAGGATCTCGTCTTGAAGATCGTGATCGCGGGCGGTGGAAGAGTCGGAATGGCGCTCGCCGCGCGGCTCGTCGAGCAGCGACATGCGGTGACCGTGATCGATCGTGATCGCACCGTGGTCGATCGGGTCTTCGAAGAAGTCGGCGCCGTGACCGTGTTCGGCGATGCGACCGATCCGCGCATCCTCGAGTCGGCGGGAATCGCTACGGCCGACGTGGTCGCGGCGATGCTGCAACGCGATGCCGACAACCTCGCCGTCACCGTGCTCGCGCGTGCGCGAACCGGCGCACGGATCATGGTGCGCATGCTCGACGACGCGTATCGCGAGGCATACCAACTTGCCGGCGCACGCGATGTGCTCGCCGAAGCCGAAGTCGTCGTCACGAAGATCGCCACGTCGCTCGAGTTCCCCGACGTGGGCGGGATCATCCCGCTGGCGGGCGATGCGATCGTCTTCGAACTCCCGGTCGCACCGCGCAGCCGCGTCGCGGGTCGATCCGTTGCGCAAGTGCGAGCAGAGCCCACCTTCCCGCGCGATTGCGTGTTCGTCGCAATGGTCGATCCCGAGGGACGCACGCAGCTGCCGACCGGCGCCACCGTGCTACACCCGGGTCACACCGTGGTGCTCGTGGCGCGTCGCGAACAACTCGGCGATGCCGTCGCAGCGCTCACGGCCGAACCACCGACGGACAGCAGCTCGGTCGCTGGACTCACCGCGCTTCTGCAGCGCATCGATTTCCTCGCGCCTCTGCGGGACGAAGAGTTCGCCGAACTCGCGCGCGGCATCACGCTCGTTCGAAAACGCGCCGGCGAAGTGCTGTATGCAAAGGGCGACGAGGGCGACACGTTCTATCTGCTGCTCACCGGCGAAGTCGCACTGCGCGATGCAGCGGGCACCACACTCGAAGTGATCAGCAGCGGCGGGTTCTTCGGCGAGATCGCATTGCTCACCGGCGAACCGCGCTCGACGGCCGCTGTCGCCACCGCACCCGACTGCGAGATGGTCGCGATCGGTCGCGACGACTTCCGACGCGTGGTGATGGGCAATCCCTCCCTCGCGCTCGAGATGAGTCGCATCCTCGGTCAAAGACTCGCGGACGCCGCCAAGTCGCGACCGGCGCCTCGACGCGGGCTGTTCCGTCGCTGAAGTCATTCGCGACGCGTGACTGGCGGGGTAATCGCGGCAAACGGCGCCGTGTGTACGGCGCTCCCCGGCCATCGACTGCGCCCGACGACGGCGCATCGAACGTCCCGCCTGAACGAACGAGAACCGATCGCTACGAGTCCGTCGCGCACGCGTCGCGGATCTGCGCGTATACGTCGGGATGATTCTGCAGCTGATGATGCATCACACCGCCGTAGCAACGCGTCTCGATGCGAAAGGTGTTCTCTCGATCGCGCGGACCGGCCGCACTCGACGCACGCACGAACATGTCACCGATGACTTTTCCGAGCGGATGTTCGGGGTCCTCGGTCATCGTTGCCGAGACGAAGTGATACGCAATGCCGGGCACCAGCGGCACATCGCGCGTGCGCTGAGGTGACAGCGCATCGAGATCGCGACCGAGCCAGTCCTCGTCGACGAGCGACCCGTGCCGCATGTCCTTGATCCCGGCGCTGCGCCCTTGGAGCACCATCGCGGGGATGCGGGTGCCGGGCGTGTCGATCGCGTGGAGCACCGCGCTCGCGACGTGACCGAATCGCTCGAGCGCCGCGCCGCGATGCGGCGATCCGAGGCAGAACATCCGCTTCACGCGCGCGAGCCACTTGTCGTTCGCCTCACCGGCGTAATGCGACGCGCTGCGAATCACGAGACCGCCCATCGAGTGGCCGACGAGCACGATCTCTTCGACTTCCACCGGCCACGCGGACACGAGCGCCTCGAGATGCGCGGTGAGTTCACGTCCGTTCTCGGACACGTGCCGACCGGTGTTGTAACGCACCCACACCGGCGTGTACCCGAGGTCGCGCGCGAGCAGCGTTCCGAAGTTCGCGTCCGGCGCGCCATGATAATCGGTCGCATTGAGACACCACGACCATTCGGTCGTCGCGAGACCGTGCACGAACACGGCGAGCTTCGGCGTCACGTCGCGGATCGCAGTGCGCAACGCGTCGGGTTCGGTGGGAAGGTAGCGCTCGCCGATGCGAACACGCATGCCGAGATTCAGCCCGTTTCCCTGCGCGTGCAGCATGTCGCCGACGATGCCGTTCACCATTCCGAGCGCGGCCGCCGCCACGTTGGACGTCGAGAACATCGCGTCCGAACGCATCGGGACCGGCCGTTCGTCGAGGGGCGGATCGATCTGTTCCACCACGCGTTCGACCGCGTCGATGCCGATGTCCGTCACGCCCTGCACCACGCGATGAATCGTCCGCGCGGTGGAGAGCGCGCCGACGGTCGAGATCCGTCGCACCGAATTCGCGACGAACAGCGGCAGCCCGAGACCGGGCACGTACGACAGTCCGCCGACCACGCCGCGCGCGGTGGATTCGTGGCCTTCTTCCACCAGATCGATCGTGCGATCCACAGCTGCGTGCACGAGCGACTTCACACCCCGCCAGCGTCGAAGATTCATGGCAGCGGATGCTACGGCGCGAATCGTTGCGGCGTTAATCGCACACGTCGGCAAAAGCGGGTCGGCAACTGTCGACCGCTCTCGCGTCGCACACTCACAGCGGCGCGCAAATCACGCGCATGACGCGGGCGTTCTGAAAATGCTAGCCGAACAGCATGCTTCGTACGTTCGCGTTCGCCGGCTGCGCGTTGCTGGTCGTCTCGTCCGTGGCGTGCTCCGAGCGCCCGATCGTTGCTTCGGACGGAGCGCTCGATGGTGTCGATGGCTCGACCGCCGACGCCACGCCGATGGACGTCACCCTTCGAACCGACCGCGCGATCGGCATGCGAGCGCGCGCGCCGGGCAGCTGCGACGCGACGATGACGTTGCGATGCATGCTCCCCTGGCCTTCGGATCGACACGTGGTCGCCGATTCGACGCGGGCCACGGGCATTCATCTGCACATCGTCGATCCGCTCCCGGGTCGTGGCGACAGTGCCGCCGCGCTCGAGCGTGACGATGGATTCTCGCGACTCACGCCGGTCATCGCGGGCTTCGCGGTCGCGCTCGACGACACGCATCCACCGCCGCGCGGAACCGACGGACCGATGGTACTCATCGCGGTCGACGGACCGACGGCGGGGCAACGGATCGCACTGCGATACGACGTCGTCGACAACCATCAGCTCAACTCGCGGCAGTCCGAGCTGATCGGGCACACCGCGTACCCGCTCGCACCATCGACCGAGTACCTCGCGATCGTGACCGACGAACTCCACGCGCTCGACGGATCGCCGATCGCGCCGACCCGCGACGCACTCGTCGCAACCGGACTCGCCGCGCCGAGCACCCAGGACGAAGCCGATGCGCTCGCGTACTACGCCCCCGAGCGCGCGACGCTCGCGAACGCGCACATCGATCCCGCCCACGTGATTCGCCTCTGGTCGTTCACCACGCGCAGTGCGGACGACCCGCTCGCATCGCTTCGCGAGACACGCGTCGGGGCAATCGCAGCAGTCGATCGGGGCGATGTGTCCGTCATGATCGACGTCGTGCAGCTCGCACCGCGTCCGGGCGCCGCGATGATCGTCGAAGGCCGTCTCGCCGGGCTCCCGAGCTATCTCGGCGATGACGGCCAGCTGCGACGCGACTCGAACGGTATGCCGATGTCACAGGGCACACACGACGCACCGTTTCGGATTCTCGTGCCCGACGTGACGACCGCGACGTATCCGCTCGCAATGTGGGGGCACGGGCTGGGCGGGAACTTCCACGACACTGCGTTCGACGAAGAGTTCGCAGCCAACAGCGTGGCGAAGATCGGACTCCAGTTCGAACCCTTCACCGACACCGGCATCATCGCGACGTTCGGCACGCTCTCGCACGCCATCGTGGGAACCGGCGCGGCGAGCGCGCGCGTCGTGCAATCGATGGCAGATGGGATGGCGATCCAGCGCGCACTCGGTTCGGTACTCGGCGACGCGCTCGCGTCCGCGACCATCGGAGGCATGCCGAACCCGGCGGCCGGCCATCGTCCCGACATCGTCCGCCCGATGTGGACCGGAGGCTCGCTGGGCGGAACGCTGGGGCTCGTGTACACGTCCGCGGAGCCATCGATCGTCGCCTCGGTGCTGAACGTTCCGGGAGCAGCGTGGACACACTTCGTACCCGCGTCGGTGCTGTTCGGATCGGTGCGCGCGATCGTGCGCGCGAGCTACGCGAGCGACATCGATCTTCGCCTCGCGATCGCGATGACACAGAACGAATGGGATCAAGTCGACGGCGGCGCGTGGGGCGAAGCACTGGGCGCGCGTGCGCCGCTGATGCTGTTGCAAGAGAGCATCGGCGATCCGGTGCTCCCGAACATCGGAACCGAGTTCATGGCCGCCGCGACGAACGCCGTGCAACTCGGCGCCGTGATCGCGCCGGTCGAACGCGTGGTGCCCGGCACTGCACCGTCCACGCGCACCACGCTCACGCAATTTCGCGTGCCCGCGAACGTCACCGACAACTACTCCATCCACGGCTTCGCCGCGGGTGACTCCATCGCGGGGCGCGCAGCGCGCGAGCAGTTCTCCGCGTTCCTCCTCTCGGTCCGCGACGGCCACGGCACGATCACGATCCCTCCCCTTTGCGCGAACAACGTTCCCGCCGGCAGCTGCGATTTTTCCGCGTCGCATTGAGGCACTCGCGCCGTCGAGCTGTCCGTGCGGGCGCCGGCTCGACTGTGTCTCCGACACAACTTTGCCCACCACAACGGCACGGACTTCGCTCCATGCAGGGGCCTGGAGGTGACCAATGAAAAAGCTCATCCTTGGAACCGCTGCTGCACTCTCGCTCGCCCTCGGCCTCGTGGCTGCGCCCTCGACCGCGAGCGCGCAAACGGCCCGCGCGAACTGGCGCGAGGCGCGTCAGGAGCAGCGCATTCGTGTCGCATCGATGCGCGGGCAACTCTCGCGGTCCGAGTACCAACAGCTGCAGATCGGTCAGGAACGCATCGATCGCATGCAACGTCGCGCCGAGCGTGACGGTGTCGTGACGCCGTTCGAGTCGCGTCGGATCGAAGAGGCGCAGCGCTTCGAGAACCAGCGCATTCAGCGCTTCACGCACAACCGCGCGAGCGCACGCAGTCGCATGCATCGGTTCTAACGATCGACGCTCGCGCATGACCGACAGCCCCGTGCCCGCTCGGGCCGGGGCGTCGACGCGAGACGTAACGAACTCACGACCACGCGCGGCATCGCGCACCGGCTGAGTCCGCACATCGCCTCACTGCCCACCGTCAGCGATCGCACGCTCAGCGTCCCGAAGCCCGCTCATTCGCGGCCGCCACGCTCAGGAATATTGCGGCCGAGCTGCGCTGACGCTGAGCGCGGTCGTGTAGGCAACCAACGCAGGTTGCTGGCGCCAGCGAGCGTCGGAAGACTGAGCGTCTATGACCCTCGCCTCCGCGCCGCCCACCATCCTTCCGTCGGATCGTCTGCAGGCGAACATCCTCATCGTCGACGACGACCCCGGAAACCTCGTGGCGGTCTCCGCGATTCTCGAGCCGCTCGGGCAGCGACTCGTCACCGCGCGATCGGGCGACGAAGCGTTGCGCCACTTGCTCGTCGACGACTTCGCGCTCGTGCTCATCGACGTCAACATGCCCGGAATGGACGGACTGCAGACCGCGCAGGCGATCAAGGCGCGCGATCGCAGCAAGCACGTGCCGATCATCTTTCTCACCGGCGTGAGCACCGAACGCGGACAGGTCTTCAGCGGGTACGCGCACGGCGCGGTGGACTATCTGCTCAAGCCGTTCGAGCCAGGCGTATTGCGATCGAAGGTTTCGGTCTTCGTCGAGTTGTTCCTTCGCGGCGAACAAGTGAAGCAGCTCAACGCGGACCTCGGACGGCGAGTCGCGGAGCGCACGCGCGAACTCGCGATGGCGAACGCCGAACTGACCTCGTCGCTCGCGCAGTTGCGGCAGACGCAGGAGCAGCTGATCCACACCGGCAAGATGGCCGCGGTCGGAACGCTGGTCGCGGGTCTCTCGCACGAGCTGAACAACCCGCTCTCGATCGTGGTCAACGGCACGCAGAGCGCTTTGCGACGGTTGCCGGAA
>CBIHQZ010000144.1:0-10010 GCA_966212315.1 uncultured Myxococcales bacterium | reverse complement strand
GATTGATCATCCCCGGGGTGACCGCGTTCGCGCGCGCGAGCGGCAAGGCCCACGCGAGTCGTTGCGTGACGGCGGCGACCCGTCCGGCAACATCGAGTCCGTAGTCGAAGAACGCTCCGTCGCGCGGCCAGTCGAGGCCATAGGGCGCCTGTCGAGCGATGGATGCGACGATGGCGCCCGTCGCTGCGTCGGTGCCGTTGCCGATGTGAAGCAATGCGCGGCGCGTGGCGCGCACGATCGCGTCGCGGTCGGCTTGCGCGATGGTCGACGGCAGTGAATCGGGAAGGAGCAAAGAACTCGCGTAGGCGGCCCAGGTGTCGTGATCGCGTTGGATGAACGCGTCGGTGCCGAGCGCACGCGCGTCGGCATACCCGCTTCGCGCGGCGGCGAGTGTTCCGCCGAATGCGACGAACACACGCGCGGTGGCGTGTCCGCTTGCATCGAAGGTCAGATCGATTCGCTGCGCACTGTCGGTGAGATATGCCGCGACGGGATTGCCCGAGAGGGTGCCGTCCTGCGCATCGTTCCACGCGGAGTCGATCACACGCGTCCAGCCGCGCGACGTCGCAACGTTGGCAGGAAGAATCGCGGGTGGGCAGCGAAAGCCCTGCGCGGTCGATGGCGCGATCGGCAGCGGAACGCCCGCGTCCGCGAGCGAGACGACGTTGTCGACGAGGTGTCCGAGTTCCTGGCAGAAGCGGTCGTCTTCGCGTCCGACTTGCACCTGCGATGCGCGCGGTTCGCTCGTGACGAGCGCGAATACGCCCGGCGTCGGCGCGGCGAATTCGGTGTCCAGATTGTTCGCGAGCGCAGTGGCATCGGCGCTGACGTCATCGGTGCGGCGCATGAGCGCATCGAGCGCACCGAAGTAATCGGCCGGATACGCGACCGGCATGAGGAGCGGAATGATCTCGGTGATGCGCCCTCGCCCGCCTGGACGAAAGTGAACGACGCCATCGGGATGCAGCACCGCGCCGAAGTCGTTGCGCGAGTCGCCCACGACGTCGCCCACCGGCACGCGGCCCACGACGTTCTGCGTGAGACCGAGGTTCGCGTGCACGAGCACGTGCACCGCGGACACCGTACTTCCCGCGTCGCGCGTGATCTCCACCGCGCGTTGCAACACGTCACGATCGGGGAGCACCGCGTCGCGCACGGTGATGGTCAGTCCGTCGGTCGCGTCGACGAGACGAACCACCGGCTCGAGTGACACATCATCGACGTAGCCGGGCGTTGCCGCGAAGACGGCGCCGTCGTGAAACCACCGCACGTGCGAGCCGCTCGCGTCGTCGACGACCACACCGAGCGCGATGCCGAATCCCTCGCGCACACCGACGCGCGGAAGCGAGCGCGCGTTGGGATCGTTCGAGGCGAGGTGGGTGAGCTGATCGCAACATGACGGCGTGGGCCACGAGAGCACCGCGATGTCGCTCTCGCGCGTCACGCCGACGGTGAGCCGACCGTGCCCCGCGACCATGTGCAGCGGCGAGGCGCCGAGCCCGTGTTCGACGACGGAGATCGGCGAGACCTGTGCGTGCGCTTCGTGGGCGAACGCGCTCGCAGCGACGAGCGTGGACACGAAAAGGAATGGTGCAGTGGCGCGGCGTGGCATCGCGGCGAGAGTGCCAAATCGCGCGTTGCCTCGCTACGCGCGTTCGTTCGTGGGATTCGCGCCGCCTTCCGACGCCGCATTTCGAAGAGTCACTCCGCGCAGCAGCGGCGACGCCGTCCCGATCGCACCGACCGCGACCTGCACCGATGCGCGCGTAACCGCGACGTAGAGCGCGCGCCGCGCGTCCGGTGCATCGGGATAGGTGACGGCATTCGCATCGGGCACCACCACGTGGTCGAACTCGAGGCCCTTCACGTCGTGCACGCTCGCGACCTCGATCCCGGGCACGAAGCGGAAGTCGCCGTTGCGCACGTGATGAACGTCTTCGCCGCGGCTCAACTGCGATGCCATCCGCGCGACCGCGTCGTCGGGGCGGCAGATCACGCAGACGGTGGCGTTGCGATCGTTCGTGCGCAGCAATCGAAGTGCGTCGATCAGGCGCGCGGTGAGATGGCACGTGTTCGCCTCGTGAAATGCCACGAACGCAGCGTCCTCAGCCGGCGCTGGCGACGTCTCGGGGCGGAGCACGAAGCGCGCGAGTGCGGTGACGGACGGCGGGCAGCGATAGCTCACCGCGAGTCGAACCGTCTCGTGGGCGCCACATTCGAGTTCGCGCATCGCGTCGTCCCACCCACCGAAGTACGACGTCGGATCGACCTGCTGCCCTTCGTCGCCAGCGACGATGAGCGATCCGCCGCGAGCCAGCGCGCGACCGATCAATTCGAGTTCGAGCGGCGCGAACTCCTGCGCTTCGTCGAGCACGATGCAGTCGTATTCGTCGGGGCGTGCCGCGCGCGAATCGCGGGTCTGCCGCATACGCGAGAGAGCGAAGAGCACCGGGTAGTCCTCGGCATCGATCGAGCCCGCGTCCTCGTCGGGTGTGCCCGCATCGAGCCGCAATGCATCAACCGACTGCAACCGCTCGACGTCGACGACGTGCGCGTGCGCCGCTTCGGTAGTCTCGCGGAACTGCGCGCGCGTGTGATCGATGACCTGTTGCACTGCGTGTTTGTCGATCGTCCCGTTCGACGCGGCCGCGACGCGATCGAGCAAGACGCGATCGCCGAACAGATGCAGCAGGTCTTCGCGCGACACCGACGCGGCTTTCACCCGCGGCATCTCTCCGCGCGGACGCATCGCGACCGCACGCAGCGCCTCGCGCAGCGCGGGATGGCGTTTCAATCGAATCGCGGCCGGCGGAGAACCGGTGCTCTCGCGCCGCGGAATCCCCGGGAACGCACGACGCGCTTGCACCGCGGCCCAACGATCGAACGACTTCACGTCGACACCGCTCGCGCCATAACGCTCGAGCAGCGCCGCCGAGAGGCGCCGCAACCCCTCCACCGGCACGAGCACCAGCCCGCGGAACGGGCGGCCGGCACGCACCGCCGCGCGATGAAGTTCGGCGAGACGGTGCAACGCCACCGTGGTCTTCCCGCATCCCGCTTCGCCCAGCACGAGCAGCGGACGCGCGGGCGGAAGTTTCACCGCACGTCGTTGCACATCGTCGAGCGCCTCGATGGTCCACGGCGAAGGAAGCTTCGGCGCCTTCGGGTCGCGCGGCTCGAGCAGCAGCGGCCGCGGCGGTGCGCTCGTCCATGCGCCGTCGGCATCGCGCACGCGCAACGAACTCGCGTCTTCGACGGCGAGCAGGCGATCGCGCGCGACCGTGAGCAGCGCTTTCGACCGCACTACCCCGCCGACGGTGCGACCGTCGATGCGAAGCTCGTAGTCGAATCCCGCACTCGTCGTGAAGAACGCTGCGGCGAGCGGCGCGTTCTGCCATTGGAGAATCGTCACTGGCCCCTCCGCGATCGTCCGCGGCCCGAGCAGCACGTCGCGCACACGACCTTCGCGCTCGATCCGCATGTGGGCGAAGCACGGGATCGCCTCGTCGGGGAGCGCGGCGTGGGCCTGTTTCACGAGCGCCTCCAGCTCTTCGATCGACGGCACATCCAGCACGGCACGAGTGGTCTCGGTCATGAACCCTCCGACGCTCCATCTGCTCGCTCGCGCGTGCCGATGGAAGCTGCAAACCGACGTGGCACTTCGTGTATGCTCTCGATGTCGGAACGGCACGCGATCCGCCCACATCGCCGCCCGTCCGCACGAACCCGCGCAGTGACCTGCGACGGATCACCGCCCAGTGCGTCGAGTGCAACCCGACCGCATCGAATCGTTTCGGAACAAACTTCGGCACAACGCGGTCCGAATGCCGGCCGCAGGACGGGTTCGACAAGGTGACGTCAGCGACGCGACGAACAGGTGCATGGCTCGATGCGAACGGCGCGACCTTTCGGGTATGGGCGCCCGAACGGCGGCGCGTCGAACTCGTTCTCGGCCCCGATGCCGCCTCCCCGCGCACGGTTGCGATGGAGCGACTCGCGGATGGGCACTTCGAAGCGACCGTTGCCGGTGTGGCCGTGGGTGCGCGTTACAAGTTTCGCGTCGACGACGAGGGTCCCTATCCCGATCCATCATCGCGATCGCAACCCGATGGACCGCATGGCGCGAGCGAGATCGTCGACCCGTCTACCTTCGAGTGGACCGATGCCGATTGGAAAGGCGTGTCGCTCGCCGACGCGGTGATCTACGAAGTGCACGTCGGCACCGCGACGCGGGCGGGAACCTTCGACGCGCTGATCGAGCGTCTCGCCACGCTGCGAAAGCTCGGCATCACGGTGCTCGAACTGATGCCGCTCGCGTCGGTTCCCGGCAATCACAACTGGGGCTACGACGGCGTCTCGCTCTTCGCGCCGTTCGCGCGATATGGCGGTCCGAGCGGATTGCAGCGACTCATCGACGCAGCGCACGCGCATGGCCTCGCCGTCGTCGTCGACGCGGTGTTCAACCACCTCGGCCCCGACGGCAATTACTTGCGCGCGTTCACCTCGCATTACTTCACCGATCGGCACAAGACGCCGTGGGGCGACGCGGTGAATCTCGACGGCGCCGACGCGGCCCCCGTGCGCGGGTGGATCCTCGAGAACGTCGAGATGTGGATCCGCGACTATCACGCCGACGGCCTTCGTCTCGATGCGACTCATGCCCTCGTCGACACGGGCCCTTCGCACATTCTCGCGGAGATTTCCGCGCACGCCCGCGCGGCCGCGCGCGAACGAACCGTGCTCGTGTTCGCCGAAGACGAACGCAACGAGGTGAAGCTCGTGACGCCACGCGCACGCGGTGGCCACGGACTCGACGGCGTATGGGCCGACGACTTCCACCATCAGATGCGGCGCGCCTTCGCGGGTGACCACGAGGGGTATTTCGCCGACTTCAGTGGGAGTGCGGCCGACATCGCACGCACGATCCGCGACGGGTGGTACTTCCGCGGCGAACACTCCGCCCATCTCGGGCACGCACGCGGAACGGACCCGACCGGCGCGGACCCGGCGCAATTCGTGGTGTGCATCCAGAACCACGATCAAGTCGGCAATCGCGCGTTGGGCGATCGACTCGGCGCATCGATCGATGCCCATGCGTATCGCGTCGCCAGTGCGCTCTTGCTCCTCGCGCCGGCAACGCCGCTGCTCTTCATGGGGCAGGAGTGGAACGCGACGACGCCGTTTCTGTACTTCACCGATCACAACGCGGAACTCGGGCGGCTCGTCACCGAAGGCCGGCGCCGCGAGTTCGAGCGCTTCTCGGCGTTCTCGAAGGCCACGATTCCCGATCCGCAGGCACGCGAGACCTTCGCGCGTTCGGTGCTCGACTGGGACGAGCGGTTGATGCCCGAGCATCGCGCGATGCTGGATTGGTACCGCGCGCTTCTCGCGTTGCGCGCGACGCACCCGGCGATGCGCCGACGCACGCGCGACCGTTTCGACGCGCAGGCCATCGGCGACGATGCGGTGCGCCTGGTCTATCGCGGCGACGGCGTGAACCTGGAACTGATCGCGTGCATTCGCGGCATGCTCTCGCATCCCGTACCGAGCGGCGCGCGCGTGTTGCTCGACAGCGAAGACATCCGCTTCGGCGCCACGACGACGGCGGAGTCACGCAGCGCGCGAAACGACGTGTTCAATCTCTCCGGCCCGCGCGCGATCGTGATCGAGACACGCTGACGGTTCGCCGGCGTCGCCGCGCGAGCAATGCGATCGCGAAAGCGCCCGACGCAATGCCCACTCGCGGGTTCGAACGCGTGGTCACGCGACAGCCACATCCCGCGCGCATGCCGCCGGTTCCTGCATCCCGCGCATCGGTCGTGGCACCGTCGCGAGCCGAACTCGCGTCGGCAATCACAGCGGCGTCGGCGCGCGCATCGAGCGGGATCGTCGCGTCTGCAGAGTTTGCATCCGCCGCATCGGTTCCTTCGTCGGCCGCCATCACCTCGACGCCGTCATCGAGCGCACCCGCATCGACTTCGGCGTCTGCTGCATCGTCGCCGTTCGCATCGACCGCGGCATCCAGTACACCCGCATCGTCAACAGCTCCGCTGCAGACCGTCCCACTCGCGACAGGCGCGAGCGAACCGATGCCGACGTATGGATCGAACACGTAGTTCAGCGACATCGGCGACGGAAACGCGAGTCGTCGCGACATCGCGTACGCGGGGTCGAAGAACACCTCTCCATCGGGTAGCGAAGGGTTTCCACCGGGCTGCGCCCACATCGCGCCGGGCGGCGATCCGTTGTCGCCTTCGAAGTTCCCACCGAACCCGCGCGGGCACGTGAGGGCCGCGACGCTCCCGCAGCGCGAGCCGTTGTAGTCGATCGCGGCACCGTACACGCGACCTGGGCCGATCTCGTTGCGATGCGCCCACAGCGTCGATTCGATGCTCACGAGGTCGTACCCCGCGGTGAGCATGTCGCTCGCACCGGGCGCGCGCGGTTCGATCGATGTTCCGTCGTAGCGATAGATCACGCCGCGTCGATTCAAGTGCGGCGTCGCCGCGTGATCACAGGTGATGGCGAGGTCACAGTAGTCGTTCACGAACAGACACGGTGGCGCGAACCCGCCGCAGATGCCGTGGCCGATCGCCTGCTGGTAGACGGCCGGACGAATGCCATCGGTGTCGAAGTGAATCGGACCATCGACGTTGTCGCCTGCGTCTGCGATGCCCGCGCCGCTGCGCGCGTACTGGTACCAGACCGTGTGAAAGCGCGTTTCCATCACCTCGAGTGATCCGAACGGCGCGCCCGTCTTCCGGATGACGAGCAAGATGCTCTCGGTGTCGTGCTCGTGTCCGTTGGTCACCTTGTCGTCGGTCGGGTGGTACGGCAGGTAGTGCACGAACCAATGGGTGTCGGTCTCCGTCGCGGCGAAGTACACGAGTGCCGGCAGCGCGTGCGTTTCGATGTCCTCGCGATTGTTGTCGCCGTTCCAATCGCAGTCGTAGTCGAACGCGGTGATCAGATCGTGGCGCGGACGGTCGGGCCCGGCCTCTTGATAGATCGTCGGCGCATAGTGCCGCGCGACCTCGTCACGCGACTGCGAGTGCGCGTCGCGCCCCGCGAGCAGTGCGAACGCTCCGAAAGCGGCCACCGAAACCGCGCCATGCCGACGAATCGCGCTCATTCGTGGATTGCACCACAAGCCCATCGCGGCCGCATCGTTCCGCGCTCGCGCTTCGCGCGGTGATCCACGCTCCCGCCCGCGCGTCGTGATACGACGCCGCTCCGAGGCCGATCCGCATGACCCACGAACCGTCGTCCGCCCCTTCGCGTGGCAAGTCCTTCGCACTCGTCGCCGTTGCCTATCTCGCGAGTGGCATCGCCGCATGGCTCGTCGCCGCACGGCTCGCACCGTCGTCGCCGCTCTGGCTCACGATCCTCGCCGCCGACATGGCCGCTACGTGCGTGGTGTTCGCGTTCAGCGTCGCGTTGAACAACTCCAGCGTGTACGACCCGTACTGGTCGGTCGCGCCGATGGCCATCGCGCCGGCACTCGCGATCGCGGCATCGACCCCCGCGGTCCCCAGCGCGCGCAAATGGCTCGTCGTCGCACTCGTACTCGCATGGGGCGCGCGCCTCACGTGGAACTGGGCGCGCGGATGGGACGGGCTCTCGCACGAGGACTGGCGCTACGTCGATCTTCGTCACAAGACCGGCAAGGCGTACTGGCTCGTGAGCTTCCTCGGTCTGCACACGATGCCGACCCTCTGGGTCTATCTCGGCTCGCTCTCGCTCATCCCCGCGCTCTGCACCGGCAGCGCGCCGCTCGGCGTGCTCGACATCGCGGCGTTCGTCGTGACAGCCGGCGCCATCGCGATCGAGACGCTCGCCGACGAGCAGTTGCGCGCTTTTCGCCGCGAAGATCATCCCTCCGGCACGATCATGGCGTCGGGACTCTGGTCGCGTTCGCGCCATCCGAACTACCTCGGCGAGATCGGTTTCTGGTGGGGGCTCTTCCTTTTCGCGCTCGCCGCGGATCCGAGTGCGTGGCGATGCATCGCCGGGCCGCTCGCGATCAACGCGCTCTTCGTGTTCATCTCGATTCCGATGATCGACAAGCGGTCGGTCGCTCGCCGTCCCGCGTATGCCGAACACATGAAGCAACTACCCGGGCTCCTTCCGCGCCCGTGGCGAAAGGCAAAGGACTCGACGTGATTCTCGACAAGTTCAAGCTCACCGATCAGGTCGCGATCGTCACCGGCGGAGGGCGCGGCATCGGACGCGCCACGTGTCTGGCATTCGCGGAAGCAGGCGCTGACGTCGTGGTCGCCGCGCGTCGACTGGAAACACTCGAAGAGGTCGTCGCCGAGGTGAGCAAGCGCGGCCGGCGCGCGATCGCGGTGCCGACCGACGTAACGGATGCTGCGCAACTCGATACGCTCCTCGCGAAGACGCTCGAAACCTTCGGACGTGTCGACACGATCGTGAACAACGCCGGTGGCTGGCCGCCGACGACGGCGATCGCGGTCGACGACAGCGACATGGCGAGTGCGCTGCAGTTCAACGTGACGAGCGCGTTTCACCTCTCGCGTCAGGCCGCGCCGCATCTGGCGAAGAGCCCGAACGGCAGCATCGTCAACATCTCGTCGGCGATGTCGCATCTCGTCGAGAGCGGGTTCGTCGCGTACGGCACCGCCAAGGCCGCGTTGAATCACATGACCCGCTTGCTCGCGTTCGAGTGGGCACCGCGCATTCGCGTGAATGCGATCGCCGCGGGCGCGACGCTGACCGACGCACTCGAAGCGTTCGTGCAGATGGAAGACCTGCACGCGAAGATGATCGAGATGACGCCGATGAAGCGACTCGGTCACGCCGACGAAATCGCGGCGGCGGCGCTGTATCTCGCGTCGCCGGCAGCGGCATGGGTGACGGGAAAGATCTTCGAGATCGACGGTGGCAGCGTGACGGCGACGTGGCCGTACAAGATTCCGAACGGACTCGAGTAGACGCCGCGCGCTACTTCTTCTTCGGCGCGGGCTTCGTCGCGACGGCGGGCTTCTTCGGCGCGGGCTTCGCGGCACCCTTCTTTGCACTCGCTGGCTTCTCCGGCGCCGACTCGCCACGCACCGCCGCGATCACGGCATCGACGTGACCGGGCACCTTCACCGGCGACCACGCGGCTTCGATCTTCCCGTCCGCGCCGACGAGGAACGTCGAGCGGATCGTGCCGGTCACCGACTTGCCGTACATCATCTTCTGCCCGTACGCGCCATATGCATTCGCCGCTGTGTTGTCGGGATCGCTGAGCAACGGGAACGACAGTTCGTACTTCGCGCGGAAACCGTCGTGCGAGCGGATCGAGTCCTTGCTCACGCCGAAGACCTCGACCCCTTCGCGTTTCAGTCGCGCGAAGTTGTCGCGAAAGTCACACGCTTCCTGCGTGCAGCCCGGCGTGTTGTCGCGCGGGTAGAAGTACAGAACGAATCGCTTCCCCTTCAGCGACGCGAGCGAGACCTTCTCGCCGGCCGTCGATTCGAGTGAGAACGCGGGTGCCTTGCTGCCGACTTCGAGTGCCATGCGGAACTTTTCGCACGGGCATCGAGCGTGTGGAAGTCCACCGCGACGCGAACGCTACGGTCGGTCGGCGCCGCCCTGCGAGCAGCGGAAACCGACGTACGGCTCGCCGCGATCGGCATCGAGCCAGCGGCGGATGCCGATGCGGAGATCGACGGTGCGGTAGTGACGTCCGCGCGCGAAGCGGCAGTTCACGCAGTACGCGCCCGCGTCTTCGGGCTGATTGATCGGCGCGCCCGCTTCGGGACCGATGGGCCCCTGCGGATACGTCGTGCACCACGCGCCGCCATCGGCCGAGAGCGACTGATAGTAGTTGTTCCGCGTGTGGGTCGAGTTGGTGTTGAGGTAGTCGTACATCCACTCGTTCACGTTGCCGTAAATGTTGAACACGCCCTCCGCGGTCGCACCCGACTGGAGTTGATCGACGGGCAGCGGCGAGCCGACACACGGGCCGCCATCGGGCCCGCCGCGTCCCACGTTGGTGCGAT
>CBIHQZ010000143.1:0-10060 GCA_966212315.1 uncultured Myxococcales bacterium | reverse complement strand
CATGGCTGGTGGCGATGGGGCGACGAGATCTCGCCGCGATCACACTCGGTCTGGTCGACGCCGGTCGATGACACGCGCGCACTTCGCGATCGGCGCGGTGCTGGCGATGATGACAGCATCCTGTCATCGCGAGAGCGGTCGGCCGGCCACCCCCCGCACGCGCGACGAAGCGCAGATGGTCTTCGCGCGCTGCCTCTTCGACGCGCCGCCGGCCCGCCGCGACGGTGCTGGATTCGAGGCGGCGTTGCGTCGCGCGCTTCGCGCCGATCGGATGTCGTTCGCGGTGCGTGGAGGCCGCTGCGAGAGTGCCCTCGACGGCGTGCGCGACCAGGACCCGACCAGCGGCGTGTTCGTTCGCGCATGGAACGAACTGCTGCCCCTCGCGCAGGCGACGCACCCCGATGACATCGCCCTCGAGCAATCGATTCGTCACGCGGGCAACGCGTGGCGCGAGTGGTGATCGTTGTTCGCTATGGCGCGAGCGGCGGGAACTCGGCGAGATGGATCGCCACGTCCATGGGATTCGCGCTTCCAGCACGCACGATGCGAAGCGTGAGCGTGTCGCCTGGATGGAGCGGTTCGAGCACTGCCCCGAGATCTTCGACGGTGTGAATGTCGCGATCGGGGGTGCCGACGATCGTGTCGCCCGGGCGCCCCGCGTGAATTCCCGCTCGATCCGCCGGGCTCGCGTGCGTCACGTCGATGACCCGCAGACCGTTCAACGCCAACGCCGCGGTGTCACCGGGACGCGCGGTGCGCGCGAGCAATCCGAGCCACGGACGCGCGGTGTTTCCCGCGTTCTGCAACAGTGTCTGCACCACCGAGATCGGCACGCCGAACAACGCGGGTGCGCCACCGGACTCGACGCTCGGATCGGGCGGAACGACGATGCCGACCAGTTCGCCAGCGGCGTTCGCGATTCCCGAACCGCTCGACGCGTCCGCCGGCGGCGCATCGAGTTCCCATGCATCGCGCTGCAATTCGCCACCAGCGCCGACGTAGGTACGGCGACGCCGCAGAGCCCCTGGTACCGAATGCGGTTCATCGCCCGTCACCCACCGCACGGGGGTATTGCCTCGCGCGTTCGTCGCGAGCGGCAAGCCACTGGGCCAGCGCCCGCCACGCGGCTGAATCAGGGTGATTCCCCAGAGTGGATCGTTCGCGACCACGAACGCGGCTTGCGTGCGCCCGTTGGCGAAACGCACCGTGACCTCGCGCTCGCTTCCGATCACCGCCGATGCCGTCGCGATGCGCCCGTCGTCGCCGAGCACGACCCCGCGTCCACGCACTTGCCCGCCCGCGATCAACACCACGGTCGCACGAACGATGCGCTCGGAATGATCTTCGTTCGCCACCGGTGTGCGCGTGAATCCGCTCTGCGCGGCGGCCCCCAGTGGCGCGAGCGCAACGGCGAATGCGAGTGCGAACGCAGCAGCGCGACCGGACATCACGGCAAGAATGTCTCCCCACGCGGCGACACGCAATCGTGCATGCGCGTCACGCTTCTGGCAGGTTCGTCGGCCACACACTCATGAAGATCGATGTCACGACGCAGGGTCGGATTCCGAAGCGCCCCGGGAAGCGCACCGTCAGCGAGATGGCGCGCGCGATGTTGCACGACCTGGATCTCCCGAACGCGGAACTTTCGATCGTGCTCTGCGACGACGAAGTCATTCACGAACTCAATCGCACCTACCGTCGCAAGAATCGCCCGACCGATGTGCTCGCATTCGCGATGCGCGAAGGCGAAGGGGCCGATGTCGAAAGCGACATGCTGGGTGACGTCGTGATCTCGCTCGCGACCGCCCAACGGCAGGCCGACGAGCACGGGCACTCGCTCGCGACGGAGGTCACCATCCTCCTCGCGCACGGCCTGCTCCACCTGCTCGGATGGGATCACCAGACCGATGCCGAGGATCGCAAGATGCGCCGCGAGGTCACGCGCCTCGTTCACGCGGTCACCGAAGCGCCGGCGATCGGAAAGACCGGGATGACGGTGAAGTCGCGCGCGAAACGCTGATCGGGTTCGCGCAAGAAGAGACGGCATCGCGTGATCGACGGGCGAACGCGGCCCGGGATTCATTCGGCTGCCGCCGGCGCGTCACGACGAGCCACCACAACCCGGTGGGGAAGAAATGAGGAGGGCGATGGTCAGGTCGCGCCGAGTGCATGCGGCGGGCGGGTGCGACCGACCACGCCGATCACCGCGAGCAACGTCGCCACGAACGGCAGCGCTTGCAGTACCGCCGACGGAAACGGCACGCGTCCGGCGAGGGTGGCTTCGAGGGCCGTGAGCATCCCGATGCCGATCGCCGCGATGGCCGCGCGACCGGGGCGCCATCCGCCGAGAATCACTGCGGCGAGGCCGAGAAACCCGCGCCCCCCCGACATGAACGCGACGAACTCATGTTGCACCAGCGTGAGATGCGCACCACCGAGCGCGGCGATCGCGCCGCCGAGAACGAGGGCCGTGGTGCGCACGCGCTCGACCGAGACACCTTGCGCGCGACACGCGTCGGGGTGCTCGCCGGCAGCGCGGATACGCAGTCCGAGAACGGTGCGGCCGAGCAGGAAGATCGTTCCGATGCAGAGCAGCGGTGCGAGCCATGCGACCGGTTGCGCAAGCGCTTCGAGGAGTGCGACGCGCGCTACCGAGCCCGTTCGCGGCGCGCGATCGAGCAGCGCGGGCGAGTTCGATGCCGAGTCGTAGAGCACTTTGAGCGCAACACGCGTTCCCGCGGCGGCGAGCAGATTGATCGCGACACCGGCGACGATGGCGTCGGCGCGAAGACGCACCGTCGCAAACGCAAACAGCCCGCCCATCGACGCACCGACCGCCGCCGCGACGAAGAGCGCGGCAACCGGCGAGTGCCATGCAATCGCTGCAACCGCAGCTCCGAACGCGCCCGCGAGGAGATAACCCTCGAGAGCGATCGTCGGCACGCCGGAGCGTTCGGAGATCGTTCCACCGAGGGCCGCGGCGACGAGCGGCACCGACGCGGTCACGGTCTGCGCGACGAAGACGATCACGCCGTCGATCATGTTCCCCGCACCTCGCGACGAAGCTGGAGCCATGTGCCGAGCGCCGCCGCCGCGACGAGCGCGATCGCCTGTGCGACCGAGAACATGTCGGACGGCACGATGGCATTCACCACGAGGCCTCCCTGCTGAAGCAATCCGAGCGAGACCGCCGCGACGAGAATCCCCCACGGATTGCCGCGCGCGAGAATGGCCACCGCGAGGCCGCCGAAACCGACGCCGCTTCCGAGCCCGTCCTCGGCGAAACCTTTGGCGCCGAGCACGTAATGCAGTCCGCCGCACCCTGCGAGAAATCCAGAGACCGCCATGGTCCGCGCGGTCGTCGCAGTGAGCGACACGCCGAGCGTTCGCGCGGCTTCGGGATTGCCACCGAGTGCGCGTACGCGAAGTCCCGCGACAGTGTACTTCAACTCGGCGTCGACGATGAAGGGCACGATCAACGCGACGAGGAACGCAACGTTGAGCGCGCTCCCGCGGAGCGCAGGGAACAGCGTATCGAGCTTCGGGATGCGCGCCCCCGCGGTGACCGCGCGGGTGTGGACCTGTTCGCCGACGCGCAAGGGACCGCCGTAGAGATAGGTCACGAGCACCGCGACGAGGCCATTCAACATCAGGGTCGAGATCACCTCGTGCACGCCGAATCGCCCGCGGAGATACCCCGCCGTGCCACCGAGTGAAGCACCCGCGAGACCCGCGCCGAGCGTGACGAGCGGAGCACCGATCCACCACGGAACGCCGGCCGGAACATGCGCGCCGAGAATCGCCGCCACCAGGATGCCCGCCGCGAGTTGCCCTTCGGCGCCGATGTTGAAGAGCCCCGCGCGCAATGCGTACGCGACCGAGATGCCGGTGAAGATCAGCGGCGTGGCCTTGGCGAGTGATTGCGCGAGGCCGAACGCGTTGCCGAGCGTTCCCGATGCGACGAGTTGCCAGACGTGCAACGGCGCCGCGCCAGCACACCAGATCGCAAGGTTCACCAGCGCCGCGGCTGCGCCGAACGCGACGAGCACTCCGTAAGCGCGCGAGTCGGGTTTCACGTCCCCTCCCCCACCATCAGCGGGCCGAGACGCGCATCCGTTGCTTCGGCCACCGGCATCTCGGCGACGATCGCGCCGCTGCGCATCACCACCACGCGGTCGGCGAGAAGCCGGATCTCCTCGAGATCGGACGAGACGAGCAGTGTCGCCACCCCACGCTCACGCGCCGCCAGAATCGCGCGATGGACTTGCACCGCGGCGCCGAGATCGATGCCGCGCGTCGGCTGCGCCACCACGAGTGCGCGCAGTTCGCGCGACAGCTCTCGTGCGATCAACACCTTCTGCGCGTTGCCACCGGAGAGCGTACCGACCGCGGCATCCGGTTCGGCCGGGCGGATCTCGTAGCGTTCGATGGCCGCACGGGCGCGCTGCGTGGTGCTGCGCGAGAGGAAGCCGAACACGCGCGTCGCGAAGCCGGGATCGCCGAGTGCGAGATTCTCGGCGATCGACAGGTTCGGAAGGAGACCGCTCCCTTCGCGGTCCTCGGGCACGTAGCCGAGCCCGCGCTTGCGTCGCGCGTCGACACTCGATCGCGTGATGTCGTCGTCGCCGATTCGCACGCTGCCGTTTTGCGCGCGGTTGAGCCCCGCGATCGACTGCGCGAGTTGCCGCTGACCGTTGCCCTCGACACCGACCACACCCACCACTTCGCCCGGCGCCACGCGCAACGAGATCGATCGCAGGCCCTCGCCTTGGAGCGCTTCGATGGCGAGCCCGTTGCCTTCGCGCGGCGGCGCAGCGGCACGCTCTTCGTGCGGCACTTCACCGCCCACCACGGCTCGTGCGATCGCACTCGCATCGACTTCATTACGCGCCGCACGCAGCACCATTTTCCCGCGGCGCAGCACGGTGATCTCGTCGGCGACGGCCATCACCTCGGCGAGTTTGTGCGACACGAACAGCACCCCCGCGCCCGCGGCGGTGAGCCCGCGAATCATGTCGAGCAGACCATCGATCTCGTTCGGCGAGAGCACCGCGGTCGGCTCGTCGAGCAGAACGTAGCGCGCGCCGCGATAGAGCACTTTGATCAGTTCCACCCGCTGCCGCTGACCCACCGAGAGCGTTTCGATTCGTGCATCGGGATCGACCGCGAGCCCGTATCTCTGCGCCAGTTCGCGCACCGAACGCCGCACCGATTCATGATCGACGACGATCCCGCCTGGCCCACGCGTCGGCTCGGCGCCCAGGGCCACGTTCTCGGCCACCGTCATCGTGTCGATCAGCATGAAGTGCTGGTGCACGACGCCGACGCCGTGACGGCTCGCATCGCGCGCGTTGCCGGCGGCAAGCGTGTTGGCATCGACCTTCACCGCGCCGGTCTCCGACGCGACGAGGCCGCAGGCGATCCGAATGAGCGATGTCTTCCCGGCGCCGTTCTCCCCGACGAGCGCATGCACGGTGCCGGCTTTCACCGAGAGCGACACGCTGTCGAGCACGAGTCGTCCACCGCACGATCGCGACACGCCTTCGAGCGCGAGCGTCATTCCGACCTCACGTGCAACTCGCCGCGAGCGATGCGCGACCGCAATGCGTCTACGCGATCGCGCACGGCTGGTGCGAGGTGCACCGCGTGCGGCCCGCGCGCCACGTAATCGATGCCGCCGTCGGCCACCCCGAAGACGCGGGTGCCGTCCGCGCCGCGAACGAAGCGTCTTTCGCGCACGTCACGAATCGTGTCGAACACCGCCACGTCGACGCGCTTCAACATCGAGGTGAGCACCGCCTCGGGCATCTCGGCGTATTGATCCGCGTCGACGCCGATCGCGAAACGCCGCAGTCGCTGCGCTGCCACGAACACACCGTGACCTGTCGATCCCGACGCGTGGAAGATCACGTCGGCGCCTTGCGAGAATTGCGACGTAGCGAGCGCCTCGCCGCGCGCGGGATCGCGAAACGCGCTCGGTGTACTGCCCGCATAGGCCGCGAGCACCGAGCACGTCGGGCAGACTTCGTTCACGCCGGCGCGATAGCCGCGTTCGAACTTGCGAATGAGCGGGATGTCCATGCCGCCGACGAAGCCGACGATCCCGCTGTGAGACGAGAGGGCCGCCGCGGCGCCGACCAGGAATGCCCCTTCTTCCTCGCGAAATTTGAGCCCGACGACGTTCGCCGGAACGCGGCCGTCCTCGCCGAGCGCGTAGTCGACACAGGCGAAACGGATACCCGGGTAATCGTGCGCGACCGCATCGACGTCGCGCGAGAACATGTAGCCGACGCCGATCACGAGGTCGAAGTGCCGCGATGCGAACAAGCGCAGTGACGACACGCGATCGTCCGCATCGGTCGGCTCGACGTACTCCACCTGGGCACCGAGTTCACCGCGCGCGCGATCGAGTCCCGCGTAGGCCGCGTCGTTGAAGCTCTGATCGCCGCGACCGCCGACGTCGAATACGAGCCCCACTCGCACGCGCCGCGCGTTGGGCGGACCCGCGGGAATCGAAGCGTCGGGATGCCTTGCCGGGAGGGCGCACGTCGCGAATGCGAGCACGACAGAGAACACGTGAATGAAGCTTCGCCACGACATCGACGCGGATCGTTCGCGATGAAACGACGGCGCCCGTGCGCGCTGCAAGCGTTCTGTACGGGAAGCGGGCCTATCGACGCAGAGCGATCGACGCTACCCTTCGCCGAACACGATGCGCCGTCTTTCGTTCGTCTTCGCTGCCGTCATCGGTGCCGCCCTCGCACCGCGTGAGGCGCATGCGCAGCAGCAGAGTTCGCAGCCGCAGCAGACGGTGCGAATCACCGATCGCATCGCGCGCAATCACTTCGAGAACGGCAACGAGTACTTTCGCCTCGGTCGCTACAGCGAGGCGGCACGCGAATTCGAACACGCCTACGAGATCTCGCATCAGAACGAGCTGCTCTACAACGTCGCGTGGTCGTACGAACTCGCCGGTGATCTGCGCGCCGCGCTCGACTGGTACGGTCGTTTCGAACGCGCGGGCGCGCCGGGATTCGGGCTCGACCCATTGCGCGAACGCATGGCGAACCTTCGCATGCGCATTCCGAGCGCCGCGCCGTCCGAGAGTTCGTCGCCTCCTCCCCGCGAGCCTTCGGTCACGCCCGTCGTCGCCCCGCGCACGCAGCCCATCGTGATCGCGCCGACATCCGAACCGCGGTATCGACAGACCACACTCAACACGGTCGGACCCTTCGTCGCGTCCGGCGTGGGCGCAGTGTTCGCCGGGCTCGCGGCCTGGCAGGGCGTGATGTTCCTCGGCGATTCGAATGCGATCGCATCCGTGAACGACGGCCGCACGCGATGGAGCGTCGATCTCTCGCATCGCTACGATCGCACCGCCACCGAAGGAACCCTCGCATGGGTGTTCGGCGGCGCGAGCGTCGCGGCGATCGCTGCGGGCGTCGTGTGGCTGGTCGCGCGTGGCCCCGGCGAACGCATCGATGCGCACGCACGTCGACGACTCGTGCCGCTCGTGACGCCGCTCGCGCAAGGCGCCGGCATCGGCGTGGGAGGTACGTTCTGATGCGGTCGATTCAGCAAGCGCTGGCGGGTCTCTTCGCGCTCTGCATCGGTGCATGCGCGCCGCCCTCGCTCAGCGAAACCGGCTCCATTCTCTGCTCGGGTGAGCACACCTGCCCGGGCGGATTCGAATGCCGATGGGATCATTGCTGTCCCGCCACCAGTGCCGCGACCACTTGCCCGCCAGCCGGCACGCAGTACACGCGCGATCCAACCGGACACGTGTACGTGCCGATCAACGCCGCATGCCCCGAGGGGATGGAAAACCGCTTCGGATATTGCTGCCCGTCGGACTCGGGAAGCGAGTGCCCGACGCGCATCATCGGCGCGAGTTGCTCCGACGACACTGACTGCGACGCTCCGGCCGGACTCACGCCGCTGTGTTTGACGAGCCAGTACGCGCTGCAACTCCATCAGTCGTTTCGAACGGGCTACTGCACCGCGCAGTCGTGCGATCCGAACGTGCCCGGTATTTGCGGCCCGAACGCGTTCTGCTCGTCGTCCGATGGTCAGACCGGCACCTGCTTCCGCTCGTGCACCCTCGCATCAGGCGCCATCGTCGGTGAGTGCCGCGGAAGCGCAGGAAGTCAGCTCTGCCTCACGCGCAACGAACCGGACGCCACCGCCGGCGCTTGTTTCCCCGACTGCAGCCAGCCGGAGAACGACATGCAGTGCGACACGACCGCCGGCTACGACTGCTTCCTCGTCTACACGGGGATCCACGCGTGCGCGCTGCGGTGCAACAACACCGCCGCGATGCTGTGTCCATCGGGGTACATGTGCAGCGTGACGACGGGGCCGGGGTATTGCCGCCGGCCCTGATCGGCTGCCGCTACGCGCGCGCTGCGACCCGCGCGAGCCGCTCTTCCGCCATGCGATCGGCGATGCGATCACTCGGAATCTTCTCGCGTGCCGAGCGCTGCACGATCTCGAGAATGGTGTCGTAGATCTTCATCGTGCGCGTGTGGACGATGTCGACGTTGTACCCGAGGACTTCCTGCGACACGTTGATCAACCCGCCCGCGTTGATCGCGTAGTCGGGCGCGTACGTGATGCCGCGTTCGAAGAGCGCGACGCCATGACGCGGCTCCGCGAGCTGATTGTTGGCCGCGCCGGCAACGACCTTGGCCTGCAACTGCGCGAGCGTGACGTCGTTGATCGCCCCGCCGAGTGCGCATGGCGCATAGACGTCGCACGCAGTGGCAACGATCGCGTCGTTCGGAACCACCGTCGCGCCGAACTCATCACGTACTCGCGCGGTGCGCGTGGCGTCGATGTCGCTCACGAAGAGCTTCGCGCCGAGCGCGGACAGCTCGCGACACAGGTAGTACCCCACGTGGCCGACGCCCTGCACCGCGACGGTCACTCCATCGAGCGAGCTGCGACCGAGCGCGTGCTTCACGCTCGCTTCGATGCCGCGACGCACGCCGAGCGCGGTGAACGGCGACGGATCGCCGGACCCGCCGTTCTTCGGGTCGATGCCCGTCACCGACTTCGTCTGCGTGCGAATGGTCTCCATGTCCTCGAGCGACGTGCCCGAGTCTTCCGCGGTGATGTAGCGGCCGCCGAGGTCGTTTACGAAGCGACCGAACGCGGTGAAGAGCGCGGTGCGATCGAACGCACCCGCGGGACGCATGATCACGCTCTTGCCGCCGCCGTGCGCGAGGCCGGTGATTGCCGCTTTGTACGTCATCCCGCGTGCCAGACGCAGTGCGTCGGTGAAGGCGCTCTGCTCGTCCGCGTAGGAAATGAATCGGCAGCCGCCGAGTGACGGACCGAGACGCGTGTCGTGGATCGCAACGATCGCCTGCAACCCCGACGCCTCGTCGCGCCGAACGTGCACTTCGCCGTAACCGTACGAACTCATCGCTGCGAAAAGATCCATGACTCCTCCGTCGTTCATCTCGAATGCGCCGCCGGCTCTGCCATGCGACGTGCCGCGGCCGCGCTTCGAAATCGCGATCGGCGGGCGGGGCTCGAACAGTGTTGTGGTTGCGAACGCTGCGTGACGCGCGGTGTATGTCGGGCGCCGGAAGGCTGCTCGCATGAGACGCGTCGAAAGCGCGGGGAACATAGGGTCGACCTGATTGGAGGGTCAAGCGCTCTGCTGCCTCGATGCATGATGCAGTGCAAGGCACGTCGTCTGTTCGTCACACGCACCGCGTCACGCGTTCGTTGACCACATGCGTCGCCCGCGTATTCTGCGCGCCGTGTCGCTCGTCCGGACTTCGTCACACGCACTCGTCGCATCGCTCGTCGCGATGGCGATGCCCGCAGTGGCGCACGCGAGCGACGTGATCACGCCCGATGGGGTCTATGGCCGTGTGCGCGGCGCCACCGCGCGCGCGCTCGAAGCGGGCGGCGGCGGGGGCTTCGTGCCGGCCGGCGGGCGCCAAAACCCGGTGTACATCCCGGAGCGCAGATCGATCACCAGGCCGCGTCCGGCGGCCGGCGTCAGTACCCCGTCGAGGTGGTCGCGCCAGTAGCTGCTGATGATGCC